>JBFGLX010000093.1:0-11315 GCA_041575955.1 Thermoanaerobaculia bacterium | reverse complement strand
GAGGAGCTGGCCATCTTCGGCCACATCGTGCCGTTCGACCAAATCCACTTTCTGAGCAACGAGAATCTCCTGGAGGCGATTCCGGAGCTGCCGCGCCGGACGTTCGAGCTCGCCGCCGCGGCCGGCTTCGAAGTCCGGGTGATCCCGGTGGGCGACTCCGCGGACTCCGTCCTGGCGGCGATTCCCGGCGACGCCCAGGCGGTCTATCTCTGGCCGCTCATGCACATGGCGCCCGACCAGCGTCAGCGCTTGATCGACGGCTTGAACCGGCGCCGACTGCCGAGCTTCGCCGCCCTCGACCTGGGGGAGGTCGAGGCCGGGGTGCTGGCGACCGCCACCTCGAACGACTTCTTTCCGCGCCTGGCGCGGCGGGTCGCGCTCAACGTCCAGCGAATTCTCCTGGGCGAGGATGCCGGCCGCATTCCGGTGCGCTTCGGCTACCGCGAGAAGGTCAAGATCAACATGGCCACCGCGCGCGCCATCGGCGTGTCGCCGGGGTGGGACGTGCTGCGCGAAGCCGAGCTCCTCCATCCCGAGGATCCGGGGCGCGAGCTGATGTCGCTCGAGCGCGCGGTCGACGAGGCGATCGAGGCGAACCTCGACCTGGCGGTGCGCCGGCGGGCGGTGGCCGCCGCCGCCCAGGAGCTGGCCTTGGCACGATCCTCCTACCGGCCCCAGGTCGGACTCTCGGCCGGGGCGGTGCGGATCGACGCCGACCGCGCGGCGGCGAGCTTCGGCGCGCAGCCCGAGCGCGCCGCCTCGGGCTCGCTCGAGGTGTCGCAGCTGCTGTTCTCGGATCCGGCCTTGGCCGGCATCCGCGTCGAGCGCGAGCTCCAGGGCTCGCGCGAA
Organism: Thermoanaerobaculia bacterium; assembly: GCA_041575955.1. Taxonomy (GTDB): domain Bacteria; phylum Acidobacteriota; class Thermoanaerobaculia; order Multivoradales; family JAHEKO01; genus JAHEKO01. Next base: position 10,466 of record JBFGLX010000093.1, on the reverse strand, counting down.
CAGGAGCTCGAGGCGCTGCGGCTCGACATCGCGCTCGAGGCGGCGACCACCTATCTCAACCTGCTGCGCACTAAGAGCCTGGTGCGCATCCAGCGCAGCAACCTGGAGGTCACCAACTCGAACCTCGAGCTCGCTCGGATCCGGCGGACGATCGGCGCCGCCAACCCGGCCGAGGTCTTCCGCTGGGAAAGCCAGATCGCCACCGACCGAAAGTCGCTGGTCGAGGCCCAGGCGAGCCAGCGCGCGGCCGAGATCGCGCTCAACCGTCTTCTCCATCGCGATCTCGAAGAGCGCTTCGTGACCGCGGAGGTCGAGCTCGACGATCCGAATCTGATCACCGGACAGGAGCGCTTCGAGGGCTACACCGAGAACCCGGCGCGCTTTCGGGTACTGGCCGATTTCATCGTCCAGGAGGGTCTGAACGCGGCGCCGGAGCTGCGCGCCCTGGACGCCGTGATCCGCGCCCAGGAGCGGGTCGTGGCCTCCGCCCGGCGCGCCTACTGGGCGCCGACGGTGGCGTTGCGCGCCGGCTTCGAAGAGCTCCTGTCGCGGGCGGGCGCCGGCTCCGACGCGCGCGGGTTCAGCATCGGCGGCCTGACCATCCCGCCGGCCGACTCCTCCTCCTGGTCGATCGGCCTGAGCGCCAGCCTGGCGCTCTCCGCCGGTGGCGCGCGACGGGCGAGGCTGCTGCAGGCCGAAGAGGAGCTGGGCCGCCTGAGCGTCGAACTCGATGCCGTGGCCGAGAAAATCGCCACCCGGATCCGCATCGGCATGGAAGCCGCGCGCGCTTCCTTCGCCGGCATCGAGCTCTCGGAGCAGGCCGCCGAGGCGGCCAGCAAGAGCCTCGATCTGGTCTCCGACGCCTACGCCCTGGGCGCGGTCTCGATCCTCGACCTGCTCGACTCCCAGAACGCCGCCCTCGGCGCCGAGCAGCTCCTCGCCAACGCGATCTACGATTTCTTCGTCGATCTGATGGAGGTGCAGCGTGCCGCCAATCGGTTCGACTTCTTTCTGACGCCGCGCGAGCGGGACCTCTGGTACGAGCGGCTAGAGGAGTACTTCGGACGCGCCGGCGCCGGGGCCCGCGCCGGGCGGGAACGGGGGGAGCGATGAGCCGGGAGAGATGGGCGGCAGCCCTTGTCGTGGCGCTGCTGGCGACCGCCTGTGGCGGCGAGGTCGACGAGCCGGAGCCGATTCTGCGGCCGGTGCGCTTCGAGAAGGTCGCGGCGCGCGCCCAGTCGGTCGACCGGAGCCTCGCCGCGGTGGTCCGGGCCGGCCTCGAGTCGCGCCTCAGCTTCCGGGTCTCGGGCAGCGTCCAGCGGCTGAGCGTCAAGGTCGGCGACCGGGTCCGGCGCAGCGCCACCCTGGCGCGGCTCGACCCGACCGATTTCGAGCTGCGGGTGGAGGAGGCCAAGGCCGCCCTGGCCCAGGCGCAGGCGAGCCTGCGGCGCGCGGAAGCCGATTTCGACCGGGTGCGGGCGCTCTACGAGAACAACAACGCCTCCAAGGCCGAGCTCGACGCCTCGCGCGCCGGCGCCGAATCGGCGGTCGCCCTGATGCAGGCGGTGACCAAGCAGCTCGAGCAGGCGAAGCAGCAGCTCGGCTACACCAACCTGCAGGCGCCCAGCGACGGCGCGATCGCCTCGGTCGCGGTCGAGGTCAACGAGAACGTGCAGGCGGGCCAGGAGATCTGTCTGCTGATCGCCGACCGCCGGCCGGAGGTGGTGATCCCGGTGCCCGAGGTGATGATCGGCTCGATCGAGGCCGGCCAGCCGGTCCTGGTCTCGATCTCCGCGCTCCCCGGTCAGAGTTTCAGCGCCGAGGTGACCGAGGTCGGAGTCGCGGTCACCGGCGCGGCGACCACCTACCCGGTGCGGGCGCGCTTCGTCGACTGGAGCGACTCCATTCGCGCGGGCATGGCGGCCGAGGTCAGGTTCACGTTGACCGGTGAAGGGGGCGCCGGCCGGATCTTCGTGCCCGCCGTCGCGGTCGGCGAAGACCGGGCCGGGCGCTATGTCTTCGTGCTCGAGCCGGCCGGCGACGGGACGGGGTCGGTCGAGCGGCGCAGCGTCGAGATCGGCTCCAGCACCGTGGTGGGCATCGAGGTGATCGACGGCCTGGCGGAGGACGAGCTGCTCGTCACCGCCGGCGCCCGCCGGCTGTCGGACGGCATGCGCGTGCGGGTGCTCGGACCGAGCGAGAGCCGAGGATGAGCTTGACCAGCGCCGCGGTCGAGCGGGATCGCGTCACCCTGGTCATCCTGGGGGTAGTGGCGGTCTGGGGGCTGATGTCCTACGCCGCCATGCCGCAGTCGGAGGATCCGGGCTTCATCATCCGCACGGCGCTGGTGCAGACGGTCTTCCCGGGCGCCAGCCCCGAGCGGGTCGAGCAGCTGGTCACCGACAAGCTCGAGAAGGCGATCCAGGAGATGCCGGAGGTCGACTTCGTGAGCAGCGTGTCGAAGAGCGGCGTGTCGCTGATCTTCGTCAACATCCTCGAGAGCTACGACGAGATGCGACCGATCTGGGACGATCTGCGCCGCAAGGTCGACCGGGTCGCCCCCGATCTGCCGGACGGCGTCATCGGCCCGACCGTCAACGACGAGTTCGGCGACGTCTTCGGCACGATCCTGACGCTGACCGGCGACGGCTATTCGTACGCGGAGCTCAAGGAGATCGCCGACGACGTCCGCGACGAGCTGCTGTTGATTCCCGAGGTCGCCAAGGTGGAGATCCACGGCGCCCAGGAGGAGCGGGTCTTCGTCGACTACGACAACGCGCGCCTGGCCGAGCTCGGCCTGGCGCCGCTGCAGCTGCGCGCCATCCTCGAAGGCCGCAACATCATCAACCCGGGGGGCGAGATCCGCACCGAGGAGGAGGAGATCGTCATCGAGCCGACCGGAAACTTCGAGTCGGTCGAAGATCTCAAGCAGACGGTGATCACCATTCCCGGCAGCTCCGAGCCGATCTACCTGCAGGACGTCGCCGACATCTACCGCGGCTACATCGATCCGCCCGAGACCAAGATGCGCGCCAACGGCGAGCCGGGGCTGGCGCTGGCGATCTCGCTGCGCGAGGGCGGCAACATCCTCGATCTCGGCGACCAGGTGCGGGCGACCGAGCTGCGCCTGCAGAACACCTACCCCCACGGCGTCGAGTTCGACTTCCTGATGTTCCAGGCGGACGCGGTGTCGAAGAAGGTCCACGATTTCGTCAGCAACCTGACCCAGGCGGTCGCCATCGTCATGCTGGTGATGCTGGCCACCCTGGGCATCCGCACCGGCCTGGTGGTCGCCAGCCTGATCCCGATGGCGATCGTCTCGAGCTTCATCTTCATGGCGCTGCTCGACGTCGGCATCAACCAGATGTCGCTGGCGGCGCTGATCATCTCGCTCGGGCTGCTGGTGGACAACGCCATCGTCATGTCGGAGTCGATCCTGGTGCAGATGTCCGAGGGCACGCCACCGGCGGCGGCGGCGGTGAAGTCGGCGAACGAGCTCCGCGTTCCGCTGCTCACCTCGTCGTTGACCACCGCCGCCGCGTTCCTGCCGATCTACCTGGCCGAGTCGACCACCGGCGAGTACACCGCGCCGCTGTTCCTGGTGGTGACCGTCACCCTGCTCTGCTCCTGGGTGCTGTCGCTGACGATGATCCCGCTGATGTGCGTACTGTTCCTGAAAGCCGGCAAGCGCGGCCCGGGCGAGGGCTTCGACGGCCGCTTCTACCGGTGCTACCGCGCCGCGCTGATCTGGGCGCTCCAGCACCGCTGGCTGTCGCTCGGCGCGGCCGCCGCCATCTTCTTCGGCACCCTGCAGCTGTTCGTCCTGGTGCCGGTGATCTTCTTCCCGCCCAACGACCGGCCCACCCTGACCGCCGAGCTGCGCCTGCCGACCGGGACGCCCCTGGCGACCACCGAAGCGCTGGTGCTCGAAGTGGAGGAGTTCGTGCGCGCCGAGCTCCTGGTGACGCCCGAAGAGATCGCCGCCGGGGCCGCGGGCGTGATCAACTACGCGACCTTCATCGGCGAGGGCGCGCCGCGCTTCGTGCTGTCGTTCTCGCCCGAGCAGTCGAGCCCCGAGTACGCCATCATGGTGCTCAACGTCACCGCGCCGGAGGAGGTCGAGCGGGTGAGCGCGCGCCTGCGCGAGCGCTGCTCGCGCTTCCCGGGTCTCAAGGCGCAGATCGATCCCCTGCCGCTCGGACCGCCGGCCGACAATCCGATCGAGGTGCGGATCTCCGGCCGCGACGAGGACCGCGTCTTCGAGTACGTCGACAAGCTCGAGGACTACCTGGCGGGTCTCGCCGGGCCGCGGTCGATCGCCGACGACTGGGGCGCGCGGTCGAAGAAGCTGCTGCTGCGCATCGACGAGCAGCGCGCCCAGCGCGCTGGGGTCACCCATCAGGACATCGCGATCTCGCTTCAGACCCTCTTCTCGGGCTTCGACACCACCGAGTACCGCGAGGGCGACAAGGTCATCCCGGTGACCCTGAGGGCGGAGCGCGCCGGCGGCCTCGATCCGACGACCATCGGCAGCGCCAACGTGTTCGCGCAGTCCACCGGCCGCTCGGTGCCGGTCGGGCAGGTCGCCGACATCGAGCTCGCCTGGCAGCCGGCGAAGATCCTGCGCCGCAACCGGCTCAAGACGGTGACGGTGGAGGCGGACCTGGCGCCCGGCTTCACCGCCAATCAGGTCAACCGGGAGATCGTGCCCTGGCTCGAGGCCGAGAGCGCCGGCTGGCCGCTCGGCTACGCCTGGGAGATCGGCGGCGAGGACGAGGCCTCGGCCAAGGCCAACGCCTCGATCTCGGCCAAGCTGCCGATTGCCGGGCTGATCATCGTGCTGCTCCTGGTGTCGCAGTTCAACTCGCTGCGCCGGCCGGCGATCATCCTGGTCACCATCCCGATGGGCCTGATCGGCGTGGTGATCGGCCTGCTGGTGATGCGCTCCTACTTCGGCTTTATGACCCTGCTCGGCATCATCTCGCTCGCCGGCATCGTCATCAACAACGCCATCGTGCTGCTCGACCGGATCAAGATCGAGATCGAGGAGAACGGCCTGTCCCCGCAGCGGGCCGTGGTCGAGTCTGCGCAGCGCCGAATGCGCCCGATCCTGCTGACCACGGTCACCACACTGGGCGGCCTGCTGCCGCTCTACATCGGTGGCGGGCCGATGTACGAGCCTCTGGCGGTGGCGATCATGTTCGGCCTGCTGTTCGCCACCATCCTGACCCTCGGCCTGGTGCCGGTGCTCTATTCGCTCTTCTTTCGGGTGAGCTACCGAGATTTCTCGTACTGAGCGTCCGGTCGCGCGATGACGAAGGCCGTGCCGCCGCTGCTGGTCCTCTGCCTTCTGGCCGCCTGTCAGCGGCCGGCTAGCGAGCCGGCGCCCGGCTCGAAGCCCGCCCGGGTCGCTCTCGACTTCGTCGGCGGCGACAGCTGCGCCGCGTGCCACGAGCTCGAGGCCGAGCGCTGGCGCGGCTCCCACCACGACCTCGCCATGCAGGAGGCGACCGCCGCGAGCGTCCTCGGCGACTTCGACGACGCCGAGCTCACCTACGCCGGGGTCACTTCACGCTTCTTTCGGCGCGACGGCGGGTTCTACGTGCGGACCGACGGACCCGACGGCGAGCCGACCGACTACCGCATCGCCTACACCTTCGGCGTCGAGCCGCTCCAGCAGTACCTGATCGAGCTCTCGCACGGGCGCCTGCAAGCCCTCTCGATCTGCTGGGACAGCCGCCCGGCCGCGGCCGGAGGCCAGCGCTGGTTCCATCTCTATGCCGGCGAGCGCGTCACCCACGACGATCCGCTCCACTGGACCGGCCGGCTCCAGAACTGGAACTTCATGTGCGCCGAGTGTCACTCGACGAACCTCAGGAAAAACTTCGATCCGGTGGCCCGCCGCTATGACACGACCTGGTCCGAGATCGACGTCTCGTGCGAGGCGTGCCACGGACCGGGCTCGCGGCACGTCGCCTGGGCCGAGGCTGGGCAGCGGGGCGAGCCGGTCGACGCCCAGGGCGACCTGGGCCTCGCGGTGATCCTGAGAGACCGCGACGGCGCCGCCTGGTTGATGGATCCGGCGTCGGGCGTCGCGCGGCGCTCGGTGCCGCGCACGTCCCAGGCGCAGCTCGAGACCTGCGCCCGCTGCCACGCTCGGCGCTCGGTCATCGCGCCCGACTACGAGCACGGCCGGCCGCTCGCCGACAGCCACCGGCCTGCCCTGCTCGAGGAGGGTCTCTACCATGCCGACGGTCAGATCCTGGACGAGGTCTACGTCTACGGCTCGTTCCTGCAGAGCAGGATGCACGCGGCCGGGGTCACCTGCGGCGACTGCCACGACCCACACTCGGCCGAGCTGACGAGTGGCGAGGCGGACGCGTCCTGCTCGCGCTGTCACCTGGCGGACCGGTTCGACTCACCGGAGCACCACTTCCACGAGCCGGGCTCGCCCGGCGCGAGCTGCGTCGAGTGCCACATGCCGAGCCGCCTCTACATGGTCGTGGACGACCGCCGCGACCACAGCTTCCGCATCCCCCGGCCCGGGCTGTCGCTCGCGCTGGGCGTGCCCAACGCCTGCAACGACTGCCATCGGGAGCGCTCCGTCGAGTGGGCGGCGTCGGCGGCGGCCGAGTGGTACGGGGCCGAGCGCGTCCCGCCCCCGGCGTATCCGGGCGCGCTGCACGCGGCCTGGGCCGGCGCGGTCGACGCCGAGGCCCGGCTGATCGACGCGCTCGCCGATCCCGAGACCCCCGGAATCGCGCGCGCGTCGGCCGCGGCGCTGCTCGGCGGCTATCCGAGCCGGGCCGCCCTCGGCGCTCTCCGGCAGGCCCTGCGCGACGAGGACCCCCTGGTGCGCGCCGCCGCGGTGGCCAGCGTCGAGTCGCTGGCGCCCGAGCCGGAGGTCGGGCCGGTGGCGCCGCTGCTCAGCGACCCGGTTCGGCTGGTACGGCTGACGGCGGCTCGCGCCCTCGCCGCCACTCAGCCGGGCGCAATGACCCCGCTCGAGCGCGACGCGCGCGCGGCCGCTCTCGAGGAGTACCGCCAGGCCCAGCTCGCCAACGCCGACCGCCCGGAAGCGCTGGCGAATCTCGGCGCCCTGGAGGCGGCACTGGGCAACCCCGGCGCCGCCGGGGCCGCCTTCCGCCAGGCGCTCGAGATCGATCCCGGATTCGTGCCGGCCTACGTGAACCTGGCCGACGTCTACCGTCTGGAGGGCCGCGACGCCGAGGGCGAGGATCTTCTGCGCGCGGCCGTGGGCCTGGCGCCCGACGCCCCGGCCGTCCGCCAGGCGCTCGGGCTGCTGCTGGTCCGACGGCAGCGCACCACCGAAGCCCTGGCGCAGCTCGAGCGCGCGGCGAGCCTGGCCCCGGACGAGCCGCGCTACGCGTACGTCTACGGGGTCGCGCTGCACTCGAGCGGCGACGGCGCCCGCGCCGTCGCGGTGCTGGACGCGGCCCACCGGCGGAGCCCCGCCGACCGGGCGCTCCTCCAGGCGCTCGCCACCATCAGCCGCGACCTGGGAGAGACCGGCAAGGCGCTCGCCTACGCCCGCGCCCTCGCCGCCCTGTCGCCGGACGACCCGGGCGTCCGGCAGCTCGTCCTGCAGCTCGAGCGGCTCGCGGGGTGAGCCCGCGGATCCGCGGCGGCGTCGGTATACTCGGCGCTCTTTTTCCAGGATCCGACAGGAGACCGAGGTGATCGACAGGGACGCAGAGACAGGGGGTCGCGACTTCGTTTCGAAGGTCTCCACGGCGGTCGCTCTCCTGGCGCTCCTCGCCGGGCTTGCCGGGGCGAGCGAGGAGCGCGACCGCTACTGGCCGACCTGGCGCGGGCCCGATCAGAACGGCATCAGCCCGCACGGCGATCCGCCGGTCTCCTGGAGCGAGACCGAGAACGTCCGATGGAAGGTCGAGCTGTCGGGGCGCAGCCTCGCCTCGCCGATCGTCTGGGGCGATCGGATCTTCCTGCTCTCCGCGATCGCCCTCGACCCGGCGGCCTACAGCGACAGCCAGAAGGCCGCGGCGGCCAGGCAGGAGCGGCGCGAATGGCCACCGGCGGTCGAGCCGGTCGGCCAGCGCTTCCTGGTCCAGGCGCGCTCGCGCCGGGACGGCAGCCTTCTCTGGGAGCGACTCGCGGTCGAGACGACTCCGCACGAGCCCCACTACATCGATTCGTCGTTCGCTTCGGCCTCGCCGGTGACCGACGGCGAGGTGCTGCTGGCGCACTTCGGCTCCAACGGGCTGTTCGCGTTCGACCTGGAGGGGACGCCGCTCTGGAACGTCGACCTGGGCGACATGCGCACCCGCAACGGCTTCGGGGAGGGCGCCTCGCCCACGATCTGGGGCGACGTCGTGGTGGTCAACTGGGATCACGAGGACGACTCGTTCATCGTCGCGCTGGACAAGCGCAGCGGCCGCGAGCTCTGGCGCACCGCGCGCCCCGGCGAGGTGACCACCTGGGCCACCCCGCTGGTCGTCGACAGCGCGCGCGGGCCGCAGGTGGTGGTTCCCGGCACCGGCCACAGCCGCGGTTACAGCCTCGAGACCGGCGCCGAGCTCTGGCGGCTGGCCGGCATGACGGTCAACGTGATCCCGTCGCCGGTTCATCGCGACGGCGTGGTCTATCTGGCCAGCGGCTACCGCGGCAACATGCTGCAAGCGGTCGCCGTGGACGCGGCGGAGGGGGAGGTCGACGGCGACTCGGAGCTGCTCTGGCAGTACGAGCGCGACACGCCCTACGTGCCCTCGGTGCTCGCCTACGGCGACCAGATCTACTTCATCAAGCACTTCCGCAACATCCTGACCAGCCTCGACGCCCGCACCGGCGAGGTGCTGTTCAAGGAGCAGCGCCTCGACGGCATCGACAACGTCTACGCCTCGCCGGTGGCGGCCGCCGGCCGGATCTACATCGTCGGCCGCGGCGGCCAGGCGGTGGTGCTCGAGCACGGCAAGCAGTACAAGGTGCTGGCCCGGAACGTTCTCGACGACGGCTTCGACGCCAGCCCGGCGATCGTCGACGGCGAGATCTACCTGCGCGGCCGCGGGCACCTCTACTGCATCGGGCGGACGCCGGCGCCGCGGCCCGGCTCCTAGCCAGGCTAGCCTCGCCTCGACCGTGCTCCGATCCGGGTCGTGGTACGGAGCGGGTGGCTATACTGGGGGCGCGGTGACCGACAGCTTCCAAAAGGCGAGACAGCGCGGTGGCGGCCGCATGCGGGCGTGGCTCCGGGTCGTTTCGATCGTGATGGCGGCGTCGATGGCGAGCGAGCCGCGCGCGGCACGAGCGCAGGAGCCCGGCGCCGGCGACACCCTCGAGGTCCTGACCTTCAACGTCTGGCACGGCCGGCGCCAGCCGGAAGAGAACGAGAGCAAGAAGGTCTTCCCCGGCGAAGACGCCGAGCGCAAGGAGCGCCGCTTCGCCTGGCAGATCGAGGAGATCAAGCGGCTCGACCCGGACGTGCTGCTGCTCCAGGAGGTCAACCCGAACCAGCGGGAGGCGCGCAAGTACGCTCGCGCGCTCGGCTACGACGAGCTCCACAAGGTGACCAGCTGCGGCATCCACATCGGCAAGCTCCTGAAGATCCCGCGCAACGTCAACGAGGGCCTGGCCATCCTCGCCCGGCCGTCTTTGCGGCTGCGCAGCGCCGGCTGGAAGCGCCTGAGCGGCAACGCCTGGTGCACCGCCACGTTCGGCATCCAGACGCGCGAGTCGCGCTTCGCGCTGTTCGGCGAGATCGAGGTCGGCGGGCGCAAGGTGCTGCTGGCCAACACCCATCTCTACTCGCCCGCGTTCATGCCGCCGAACTTCCGCGAGGACCTCGACGCCCTGGTCGAGCGCGGGATCGTCACCGCCGAGCACCGCACCGAGATCCACGGCGTCCTCGACGAGCGCCAGGCCCGCAACGTGCGGGAGATCCGCGACCTCCTGGTCGAGATCGAGAAGCGCCGCCGGCGCCTCGCCACCGCGGGCGAGCCGGCGCCGGCGATCCTCGGCGGCGACTTCAACACCGAGCCCGGAACGCCGGGCGTCGCGGTGGTCCTCGAGCGCGGCTACGCGTCGGCGACCGAGAGGGAAGTGCCGACCTGGGATCCGGTGGTCAACCAGGTCAACTACGAGACCGGCACCAAGAAGTCCGAGCCGTTCGACACCCGGGAGATCGAAGAGCTGATCGAGCTCCTGGCGCCGCGCGCGACCCTCGCGCGCCAGATCGATCACGTCTTCCTCTCCCCCGGACTGGAGACGGTCTCCGTCGAGCGCGCGCTCGACCGTGACCGGGACGGCATCTATCCGTCGGACCACGTCGCCCTCCTGGCGACGGTCCAGCTGCCCTGAAGTCGGGCACCTTCGCATCTCCAGGTATTTGCCGCCTGGTGACTCGAAGGCTGGTGAGAAGGTCAGGCTAGGGGATCGGCTCGACCTGGAGGTTCTCTTCTTCGGCCGGCGACAGCTTGCGCGCCTTCCAG
>JBFGLX010000092.1:0-11317 GCA_041575955.1 Thermoanaerobaculia bacterium | reverse complement strand
GTGGCGCTCGAGCGGCCGGAGCCGCTCGCGCCGCTCCGGGCCGCCCTGGAGTCCCGGGACCGGACGACCTATCTTCACGGCGGCGAGTTCGACGTCGGCTGTCTCAAGCGCGATTTCGGCATCGGGCTGCAGGGGGTCTGGGACAGTCAACAGGCCGCTTCGTTCGTGGGCTTGGAAAAGACCGGCTACGCCGCGGTTGTGGAGCAGTTCTGCGGGGTCGAGCTGGCCAAGGCGTACACCCAGTACGACTGGGGACGGCGGCCGCTGGAGGCGAAGGTGCTGGCCTACGCCATCGACGACGTCCGCTATCTGCCGGAGGTCTGCGCGGCGCTGCGCGAGCGGGTCGCGGCGACCGACCTCGAGGAAGAGCTGGCGATCGCCAACCGGGTGGTCGAGGAGGCGACCTGGGACGGGGGCTTCCGCCCGGACGGCTTCTGGAAGATCAAGGGCGCCGGCGCCCTGCCGCCCTCGAAGCTGCCCTTTCTGGCGGCTCTCTGGCAGTGGCGCGACGAGGTCGCGCGCGCCGAAAACCGGCCCCCGGGGCGCACGCTCAACAACCGGCTCCTGCTGGCGCTCAGCTCGCGGCCGCCTCGGAACCGCGGCGCGCTCCGGCAGGCGGGAGTGCGCGGACGGCTGGCCTCCCGGTCCGGCGAGCTGCTGGCGCTGCTCGACCGCGTGCGCCGCGAGCCACCGGAGGTGCCGCCCCGCCCTCGCCAGGAGAGCGCCCCGGGCGCCGCCGACGGACGCCAGGCGCGGCGCCGCGAGGAGCGGCTCAAGAAGTGGCGCAGCGCCGAGGCCACCCGCCGCGGCGTGCCGCTGCAGGTCGTCCTGCCGAGCCGGGCGCTCGACCACCTGAAGCGAAACGGCGCCGGCGACCTCGAGCAGGTGCCGCAGCTGGGCCCGAAACGGATCGGGATGTACGGCGACAAGCTGCGCGAGTTGGTAGAGTGAGTCGTCGACCGGCGGTGAGTTTCCCCAACCCAGGAGAGCGAGCGTCATGAGCGGTGAGAAGAACTGGTTCGTTGCGATCTCGGGCGAGCAGCAGGGGCCCTTTACCGAGGCCGAGGTGCGCGGCAAGGTCTCAGCCGGCCAGATCGGCCGGGAAGCCCACGTCTTCCGCCACGGGATGAGCGGCTGGCTGCCGATCGCCCGCCAGGCCGAGTTCGCCGACGCCTTTCCGGGCCCGCCGCCGCCACCGGTGGCCGGAGCCGCCCACGAGATCGACTTCGAGATCTTCGGCGAGGAGATGCAGTTCGTCGAGATCGCGCTCGATCCCCAGGAGGCGTGCATCGCCGAGGCCGGCTCGTTCATGTACATGGATCCGGGCATCGAGATGACGACCATCTTCGGCGACGGCTCGAGCGACCAGCAGGGCGGCTTCATGGGCGCCCTGCTCGGCGCCGGCAAGCGCGTGCTGACCGGCGAGTCGCTGTTCATGACGCTGTTCGGCAACTCCGGCGGCGGACGGCAGAAGGTTGCCTTCGCTTCGCCCTATCCCGGGCGCATCATTCCGCTCGACCTGAAGCAGCACGAGCACACCATCATCTGCCAGAAAGACGCCTTCCTGTGCGCGGCCAAGGGCGTGGCGGTCGGCATCGCCTTTCAGAAGCGTCTCGGCGCCGGCCTCTTCGGCGGCGAGGGCTTCATCCTGCAGAAGCTGACCGGCGACGGCCTGGCGTTCGTGCACGCCGGCGGTACGGTGGTGGAGCGGACCCTGGCCGCGGGCGAGACCATGCGCCTCGACACCGGCTGCCTGGTCGCGTTCGAGCGCCAGATCACCTACGACATCCAGATGGTGAAGGGGATCAAGACCGCGCTCTTCGGCGGCGAGGGCCTCTTCTACGCGGCGCTCACCGGGCCCGGCAAGGTCTGGATCCAGTCGCTGCCGTTCAGCCGGCTGGCCAGCCGCGTCTACGCCGCCGCGCCGCAGGCCGGCGGCAAGCGCAAGGGCGAGGGCTCGGTTCTCGGCGGTCTCGGCGACCTGGTGATGGGCGACTAGCTAGCAGGCCGGATGAGCCGAGCTTCACGGAGCGGGTACCGGGGGAACCTCCTAGCCATCTGGCGCCCGCGCTACCTTTTTCTGCCGCTCCTCCCGGCCGTCCTGGCGGCCGCCTGCGCCTGCAGCCATTCCGGAAGCGCGCAGCCGGCCGGCCGAGGAAGGTCGCTGCCGCCGGCCGCCCTCGATCAGGTCCTGATCCTCGGACTCGGGCAAGAGGTCGCCGTCGAGGGCGGGCTCGAGCTGAAGTTCGTTTCGGTGCTCAGCGACTCGAGGTGCCCGCAGGGGGTCGACTGCTTCTGGGAGGGCAACGCGGAGATCGAAGTCGCAGCCTCGAAGCCGGGCGAACCGCCGGCGCTTCTGCGGCTGAACACGCACCGGAGCTCGCCCACCGAAGCTGCGGTGCTCGACTACACGGTCCGGCTCGTGGGCCTCGCCCCGCATCCGAGATACGGCGACCAGGCGGCGACTCGGGAGTACGCCGCCTCCCTGGTGGTCACGGCTCGCGAGCCGGTGGGCTGACCCGGTCTTCTCGGCCGGCTGGCTCCGGCGCCCGCCGCTCGAGGTCGAAGCCCTGGCCCGACGTCAACAGGTGGAGCGCGATGCCGGTGGCGGAGAGGTTGCCGTTGCGGTCGGCGGCCACCGCGCCGGCCCGGCTGAGGTCGTAGACCGCCACCAGGCCTTCGCCCAGGACCTCGAAGCGGCCCGCCGGACCGACGACCACCGCGGTCGCCTCGTCGATGCCGATGGCGAGCAGCCGCGGGCGCTCGAGCAGGGCGGTCAGGAGTCGGTTGTGCCGCCGGCGGGTGATGAAGTGCTGATCGACGATGACCCCTTCCAGCAGCCCGAGCCCCGGCTCGACCGCGACGCTGCCGGCGCGGATCGTGCCGACCGCTCGATCGGGATCCTGGTTGGGCACCGAGGCGCCGGTGACCATCCAGGCGCCGATAGCGGTCGCCCCGGCGCTGGTGCCGGCCACCACGCCGCCCCGGGAGTAGAGCTCCCGAATGCGCTCGAGGAGCTCGGTGCCGCGCAGCGCGGCTGCGAGGCGCGCCTGGTCGCCACCGGCGAAGAAGATCCCCGACGCCTGGTCGACTCGCGCCCGCGCTTCCCAGCTGTCCGCGTCCGGTCCGGCCAGGCTCAGCACCTCGACCCGGCCGGCGCCCGCCTGCTCCAGCGCCGCTTGCAAGGCCGGGCCCGCCTCGTCCGGCTCCGGGTTGGCGAGCGGCACGACCAGCCAGCGTCCTTCGCCGCCGCCGGCGAGCTCGGCGATCCGCTCCATCAGGTACCCGGGACGCTCGCCGCCGCCGATCAGGACGAGATGCCCGGCCGTCGCTTCGGTCCCGCCCGCGACCGGCGGCGCGCACAGAACCAGGGCGAGGGCGGCTAGCCCGACCTTCTCACCAAGTTCCGTCCACAATGCCACAGTCACCTGAATCTGCTGCGTTTCGCTCGCGTCGGGCTCCTCGACGTAGGCGGAATGGGCCAGCGTCGCCCTCGGTCGCAAGCCCTGCATCTCCGGGTACTTGCGGCCTCGTGACTCGAAGCCTGGTGAGAAGGTCAGGCTAGCGCTCGGGCCATCGCCGCCCGATTGTACTGCTAACATGGAGCCGTGACCGACCTGCAATCCGTTCGCACAGCGCTGGTCTCGGCCGGCGCGCCCTTTCTGCTGTGCGTGGCGGCGGCGGCCGCGCCGCGCCTCGGCCCGCCGACCCGCTTCATGCACGACGACGGCCACCGCAGCGCGGTGGTCGAGATCGCCGAGGTCACCGCCGAAGGCCGCTTCCGGCTCGAGGTGATCGAGCGGCTGTTCGGCGAGACGGCCGACGGCCTGGTGGTCCGGGGCGCCGGCGCCGAAGGCTGGATCGAGGCGGGGCGGACCTACATTCTGGGACACACCGACAAGCCGGCCCGCCGCTCCTATCGCTGGAAGACCGATCCCGAGGGGCCGCGAGTGCTCGGCGTGCCCGGCGTCGGCCCGGCGGTGTTCGAGAACTCGAGCGCCATGCGGACGCTGGTCGGCGAGCGCCCCGAAGGCGAGCCTCTGACCGATCGCGTCCGCCTCGACGCGGTGCTCGAACAGCTCGGTCGCGACGACGTCCTCTCGCGCCGCTTCGTGCTGGCGGAGCTGGCCCTCGATCCCGACCTGCGCGAGCGGGTGCAAGAGCCCGACCTCGAGCTCCTGCGCCGAGCGCTCGACTCCGGCGAGCTGGAGCCGATGGCGCACGACTACCTGCTGCGCGCCGCCCGTCCGATGATCGACCGCTGGGGCGGCGAGTGGCTGGCCGCCGACTGTCGGCGGCTGGTCTCGAGCCATGGCCCTCAGCTCGATCTAGCTTCGCTCGTGCCGAGCCTCCTGGTGACCGCGTTCGAGACGCTCGCGCTGACCGGCGGCGCGCCGGACGCGGAGCTGGCCCGGCCGCACCTGGCATCGAACAACCCGGGCGTCGGCCGGGCGGCGTTCACGGCGATGACCGCGCTCGATCCGCGGCTGGCGGCCGAGGTGGCCTCGGCCGAAGGCGACAGCGAGAAGCTGCACCCTGACACGCGCCTCCTGCTGCGCCGCTACGCGGCCAGGTCCGACCAGCCGAGCTCCCGTTAGGCTTCAATGAGCGACGGCCGCCGACCCGCCGGGGACGCGCACCTACAGGTGCGTCCGAACGCGCAGACCGGCCGCCTGGAGGTCGGACTGGCGGCGGCGGGATCGCTGCGCTGGGTCGCCGCCGACATCACGCCGGCGCTCGAGGAGGCGCGCCGCCGGTTCGATCTGTCGCCGATCTCGGCGGTGGCCCTGGGCCGGACGCTTACCGGCGCCGCGCTGCTGCGGCGGATCTTCCTCAAGGTGCCGTCGCGAATCCTGCTCGAGGTGCGGGGCGACGGGCCGCTCGGCCAGGTGATCGCGGAGGCGGACGAGGAGGGTGCGTTACGCGGCACGGTGGGAGCGCCGCGGTTGGAGACGCCACCCGAGGGGATGAAGATCGCGCGACTCCTGGGCAGCGGCATTCTACGAGTCACGCGGCAGAACGGCCGCAGCCGATACACCGGCGAGGTGGCGCTGGTGAGCGGCGAGCTCGGCGACGACTTGACCCACTATCTCCAGAAGAGCGAGCAGATCCGATCGGCGGTGCTGCTCGGCGTGCTGCCCAAGCCGGCCGGGATCGCCGCCGCCGGTGGGCTGATGGTGGAGGCCTTGCCGGGCACCGAGGAAGAGGTCATCGAGCGCCTGGAGCTCAACATCCGGTCGATCGAGGGGGTGAGCTTCCTGCTCGATTCGGGCGGCGTGCCGGCGCTCGAGCGCGCCGTGCTCGAGGGCCTCGGGCGCGAGGTGCTCGAGACCCAGGCGATCGAGTACCGGTGCCGCTGCAGCCGCGAGAAGCTGCTGGCGAAGCTGATCCCCCTGGCCGAGCGCGAGCTCGACGCGCTGCTCGACGCGGACGGGCGCTGCGAAGCGACCTGCGCGTTCTGCAACGCGCGCTACCTCTACACCGCCGACGAGCTGACCGCCGCCAACTGACCGTTTCAGCAATCGCCCGTCGGGCGGGGGCGTCCCTCTCTCCCCAGGGAGAGAGAGGGATTCGGATCAAATACTCTCTTGCCTCTCCAACCGATCGACCAGCCCCTGGATGTAGGCCTTCTGGGCCTCGGGCGCCTTGCCGTGGGCGATCTTCATGCTCTCGACCGCGTCGTCCCACCTGCCGAGCGCGGCGTAGCCGCGGGCCAGCCCGACCTCCACGAACCAGGCGTCGGGATTCTGCCTGACGTTGCGCTCGAAAATCGCCAGCGCCTCTTCCTTCTTGCCCTGGCCGAGCAGCTGGCGTCCGAGGTTGTGGAGCTGCCCGGCGTTGGCCATCGCCAGGGCCCGGTCGTGGAGCTCGGCGGCCTGCCGGACGTCGCCCTTCTTCTCCAGGATCTGCGACTTGAGATTCAGGTTGTCGAAGCGCTCCTCGGCCTGGATGGAGTTGTCGACCCAGGCGAGCGCCCGGTCGAGGTCGAGATCGTTCGTGAGCGCGTAGCTGGCCGCCTGGTTCCAGCCGACCCAGTTGAACTGGGCGAGGCCCTTGAGCTGCTTTTCGATGCTGGCGATGGTCTGGGCGTGTGCGTCGACCTTGATCTCCAGCGGCACGCGGACCTTCTCCCAGTGCAGGGCGGCGACCGCCGAGTCGGCGGTCACCTCGTCGAAGGAGAAGGTCATCAGCTCGCGATGCGGCGCCGCTTCCGGCCGCGCCGTCACCCGGAGCGCGTCCTGGGACTCGTCGTAGCTGAAGCTACCCCAGGCGGTGTTGTCGCGCGAGAAGATGATCTGCCACTCGTCGGCGCCGGGAATCGTGTGCAGGCCGTAGACGCCGGCCGCCAGCGGCTCGCCCTGGACCGTGACGTCCTGGCTGAAGGAGATCAGGGTGTTCTCGTTGGCTCCGGTGCGCCAAACCTGGCCCAGGGGCACCAGGCCGCCCCAGATCTCGCGGTCGTTCACCGACGGCCGGTGGTAGATGATCTCGACGTCGGCGACGCCGATCGTCTGGCTGACCGAGGCGCGCTGGCTCGCCAGCGGCAGCCAGAGGCCGAAGATCTGCCGCTGCTGCATGATCTGATCGTTGGAGAGCTGGGCGGCGGCCGGGCTGACGGCGACCGCGGCGAGGGTGGCGAGCAGCGCGAGCGCCGCTGCCGGTGTCGAGGTGCGCATTCGGTTCCTCCTGTATGGGTCCTCCGCGATCGCGGAGACACGTTGGTTCGACGCACCTGAATACGCAGCAGGCGGCCGCGGGTTGCGCCGCGGGCGCGCCCTCACCGGCTCGCGGCCGCGCCGGGTACCGAGCCCCGGGTCACTCCTCCCACAGGCGGCTGATCACGCAGGCGTTGACGCCGCCGACGCCCATGTTGAGCTTGCCGGCCACCTTGCCTTCGAGCTCGGTCATGTCCTCGACGATCAGCGAGCTCGAATGCGCCCGCATCTGGGGGTGGATCTCCTCCTCCCCGAGGTCGATCGGGTGGAGCTGCCCCTTGGCGAAGCCGAGGTGCTGTGCGGTGAGCTCCCAGCCGCCGCAGACCGACATGCCGTGCCCGAAGGAGCCCTTGCGCGCGGTCAGGCGGGTCGTGCCGGGAAAGACCGACAGCGTGTTCTGGAGCTCGGTCCAGTCGCCGGGGGTGGCGGTCGCGTGCATGTCCCAGGTCGCCACCTCTTCGGGCTGCACCCGGGCCCGGTCGAGCGCCTGTCGGATGGCCGCGCGCGGTCCCTCGCGCGACGGAGTGATGATGTGATCGGCGTCCGAGCTGTTGGCGACGCCGACGATCTCCAGGCCGAGCGGCTTCATGCCCAGGCCGCGGAAGTACTCGGCGTCGCCGACGATCCAGATGCAGGCGCCGCCCGAGACGTGGGTGCCGCGCATGCCGGTGAACGGCTTGGAGACCTGGCCGTCCTGGGCGATGACGCGTGCCCGGTAGAAGGCCGCCACGGTCAGCTGGTGGGGCGCCGGGTCGGTCATGCCGACCACGCACGCCTTCGCCTGGCCGAGCTGGATGGCGTTGTCGGCCAGCAGCAAGGCCGTCCCGAACCCGGAGCACGCCGCGATCGGCGCCAGGGTGGTGCCGGTGATCTTGCCGAGCATCGAGATCTGGGCCGCCGGAATGTTGGGGATGTTCCAGAGTAGATCGGCCTCGACCGAGTTCCAAGGCTCCTCGGGGCAGCCGTAGCGGTTGTTGAGCTTGCGGCGGGCGACCATCTTGCGCTTGATCAGGTGCCCCTTCTCGCTGTCGATGTCGCCCGCCAGCCCCTCGGATTCGATCTGCTTGAGCTCGACGAGGTAGGCGGTCAACCCCTCGGAGCGCGCGGCCCAGAAGGTGAGCCAGTCGTCCCGAACCTGCTCGTAGTCGAAGTCCTCCGGGTCGCGCTCGCCGGGGTCCTCGGGCGCGCCGGCCTCGCGGCGGAGCGCCGCCCGGGCGGCGTCGTCGGCGGCCAGGTAGCGGGCCAGCGCGGGGTTGTGCTCCGGGCGGCACCAGAAGCGGTTCCAGCGCCGCTGGGCGCGGTCGTAGGCGCGCGCGATCTCGAACGTGACCGGATGGTCGCCGAGTCCGGTGCCGACGTAGATGTGCGCCTGCTCGCCCAGCTCCTGCAGCGTGCTCTCGATGCCGGGGTTCTGCGCCAGCGACTGGATGAAGGCGCCGATCGCGTACTTGACCATGTTGCCCATCTTCGAGTCGAGCTGGGCGAACTTGCGCGGCTCGAAGCGCTGGTCGATCCACTCCTTGTAGCTGGCGAAGTCGAACTCGGGCGCGCCGACCAGGAAGTTGTTGGGTCCGAAGCCGTCGAACGGCTGGAGCCAGCTGCCCTTGGTGGCGAGGTTCTGCTCGAAGCGGTCGATGTTCGGCGAGCGCGGCGCGACCACGCCCCAACCGAAGATGCCGACACGCTTCCTGTTCTTGGTCATCTGATGTTGCGGTCCCGTGAGCGGCCGGCGGTTCTCCCTGGCGGCGAGCCTCGATTGTCGCACACCGGTGGCGGCGAAACACGCTGGCGCCGCGTGTCGTAGGGAAAAGCATGGCGATGCCCGTGCCGGTGCGAGGCGAAAGCGCCCTCGAACCGGGCCCCGAGCCGGCCACCGGCGGGTTCTGGGGACGATTCGAGGCGCTGCGCGACCGTCATGTGCGGCTCTGGCGCGAGGCCGGCGACGGCGAGCCGCGCCTCGGTCCGCGCGTCGGGGCGTGGCGCCGCTACCAGAACGCGCGCGCGACCCGCCGCCTGATCGGAGAGATCGCCGAGCGGGTCGAAGCGCATCCGGATCGGCCCCGGGACGCCGTCGGCTGGCGGTGCCGGCTGCGCGAACGGCTGCAGCGCTTCGGCGAGGAGCGGTTCGGCTGGCCGGAAGGCTATCGCCAGCTCGCTCTCGGCGACGAGTTCTACGGCGCCACCGTCGACTTCGTACGCCAGGCGCGGACCTTCGACGCCGCGATCCGGATGGCGGATGTCGGCCAGGCGATGCGCAACGTCTGGATCGTCAACAGCCTCCAGATGATCTTCGGCTGCCCGGTCGAGCTGACGCCGCCGGTCTTCGCCTACAGCATGCTCTACCCCTACACCGACAACCTGCTGGACGATCCGGCGCTGACGACCGCGGTCAAAGATGGGATGAACCAGCGTCTCGGCCGCTGGCTGTCGGGAGAGCGCGCCGAGCCTCGCGGCGCCCGCGAGCGGCGGATTCGGGAGCTGGTGTCGAGGATCGAGGCGCACTACCCGCCCCATCGCCGGGGCGACGTCTTCCTGAGCCTGCAAGCCATCCACCGCGGCCAGATCCACAGCCTCCGGCTGCAGCGCGGCCGCCGGCCGCCTGGACGCGACGCGATCCTCGCGATCCAGGTCGAGAAGGGGGGAGCGTCGGTCCTGGCCGACGGCTACCTCGCCCTCGGCCGGCTCGACCCCGACCAGGAGGACTTCTGCTTCGGCTACGGCGTCTTGCTGCAGCTCCTCGACGACCTCCAGGATGCGCGCGCCGACCGCGCCGCCGGCCACGCGACGCTCTTCGCCGTGGATGCGGGCGGGAGGCCGCTCGACCGGCTGGTCGGCCGGCTCTGGAGCTACATGTCTCGAGTGCTCGACGAGACGCGGTGCCTGAGCTCGCCCGGGCTCGCGGCTGCCAAGGACCTGATCCGGCGCAACTGCACCTTCCTGCTGATGTCGGCCATCGCCGACAGCCCCGACCTCTTCAGCCGCAGCTTCCGCCGATCGCTCGAGCGGCGCTGGCCGCTGAGCTTCCGGGCCATGCGCTCGCTGCGGCGGCGGGCGCGGAGCAGGTTCGAGCGAACGCGCCGCGTGCTCGAGCGCCGCAAGGGGGTGGAGAGCCTCTGGGACCTGGTTCCATCGGATCACCCCTCTCACCCTCGATCCCTCTCTCACACTCGAGGTGAGAGAGGGACGCCCCCGGCCGGCACCCGCTCGGCGGAAACTCGACGCTGACCTCCCGATTTTGAACCGACCCCGTCGACAGGGGCGTCGACCGACCGCCCCCGAAGGCTCCCCGGCGCGGCGGGCCTCCTACGGGCGGGAAAGGTATGCTTCGGCCCGTGAGACGCGCTACGGCGCTCGCGCTCGCCGCGATCCTGGTCGGGTCGCTCGGGAGCCCCGGGACCGGCTCCGCCGAGGTGGATCTGTCGCCCGCGAGCTGGCCGGAGGGGGAGCTCGCCCGCTACACCGAGCTCAACCGGAGCCTGCGCTCCGACAAGCCGCCGGCCGAAGGCCGGGAGGGCATGGTGGTCGGGACGACCGGGGCGCTGGCGGTGCGGGCCGGCGTGGAGGCGCTGCGCCAGGGCGGCAGCGCGGCCGACGCGGCGCTGGTCACGGCGCTCACCGAGGTGGTCCTCGCCGCGGGCAGCTGGGTGAGCTTCGCCGGCATCCTGTCGATGGTCCACTACTCCGCCGAGGGGCGCAAGGCGCACTTCGTCAACGGCGAGTACAACACGGTGCTCGGCGAGACCGACCCGCTCACCATCCCGGGCGTCGGGCCGAGCGGCCGAACGGCGCTGGTGCCCGGGTTCATGGCGGCGGTCGAGGCGGCGCACGAGCGCTTCGGTCGGCTGCCGTTCGAGTCGCTGTTCACGCCGGCGGTCTACTTCGCGCGCGAGGGCTTCCCGCTCGACTCGGACCTGGCGGGAACGATGGCCTTCCGGCGCGACGTCCTCCACCGCCTACCGGCCACCCGCGAGATCTTCTTCCGCGCGGACGGCTCGCTCTACGGCACCGGCGATCGCTTCCGCCAGCCGCAGCTCGCCGCGACGCTCGAGCGCGTCGCCGAGCGGGGCGCGGCCCACATGTACGAGGGCGCCTGGGCGGAGCGCCTGGTGGCGGCGCTCGCGGCCGAAGGCGGCAAGATGACGCTCGAGGACCTGGCGCGCTACCGGGCCCTGGTCAGCAAGGCCAAGAAGGCGCGCTTCAACGGCTTCGTCGGGCACGGCTCGTCGAAGCCGGCTGCCGGTGGCGGCCTTCTGGCCAAGACCCTGCGGGCGCTGAAGAAGCACGACCTGGTCGAGCTCGGCCACTACACCGAGTCGCCCGAGACGCTCTACCAGCTCATGCGAGCGACCCGGGCGGCGTACCGTTCGGTGCCGCCCCTGAATCACTCCGACGCGGTGCTGGCGGTGGACGCCGAGGGCAACGTCGCCGCGGTCCTGCACAGCATCAACACCACCGCCTGGGGCGAGACCGGCATCTTCGTGGACGGCGTCTCGATCCCCGACTCGGCCGCCCGCCAGCAGCAGCGGGTGCGGGCCGCGGGGCCGGGCAACCGGCTCTGGACCGCCACCTACCCGATGATCGTCACCAAGAAGCGGCGGCCG
>JBFGLX010000091.1:0-11332 GCA_041575955.1 Thermoanaerobaculia bacterium | reverse complement strand
CGGTAGCCCGGCGGGTCGGGAGTGGGGGCCTCGGATCCGGGGCGTCGAGAGCGAGCGTCTCTCACCAACCGACGCAGGGGAATACCGATCGGAGCGAAGCGAACGCGAGGCGGCCCCCCCGCCAGCTACACCCGATAGGCCGCCGTCCCCGGGCAGAGGCCCCCACTCCCGAGCCGCCGGGCGGCGGTTGGATCGGATCATGCCGCTCACGGGCTAATGGACGGCCCGCTCGTGGCCGGGGATCGCGCTCTGGTCGAAGCTGTGCGAGAGCACGAAGAAATAGGCCGCAGTCAGCTCGGTGCCTTCCTGGCTCACCAGCTCGAACGCCCACTCCCCCTCGGGATCCTCGGGCAGCGCCTGCACGTAGGCCACCCGGGTGGTGTCGACCGCCAGCTCGCCCATCAGGCGCTTGCCCCGGATCACCTGCACGAAGACGGTCGGTCCGTCGATCGAGAAGTGCCAGTGAAGATCCTCGTCGTCGAACAGCAGGGCCTCCTGGGTGCCGGCGCGCAGGATGCAGTTGACGTGCTGGAGGATCCACTGCCAGAAGGTCTCGAACGAGAGCGTCGGAGTCGTGTCGGTGGTCGATACGGTCATCGCGAGCCCGCCGCCAGGAGTGTACCGCGCCGGCCCGCCACCGCGATCCGCTACGGGTAGTAGCCGCTCAGCGTCTTCGGCGTCAGGTCGTTGCGCGACAGCTTGACCCGGATCGCGCGAAACTCGTCGCGCCCCTCCTGGTTCGACGACTGGTAGGTCAGCAGGTACTGCGAGCGCAGCTCCTGCTGGATCAGCGTATAGACGTCGGACAGCTTGGCCAGGTCGTCGAGGAAGAAGGCGCGGCCGCCGGTCTCGTCGGCGAGCCGCTCGAGCTTCGAGCGCACCGCCGGCTCGCCCTGGAACAGGCCGATGGCGTAGACCGTGACGCCGGCCCGCCGGGCGTAGTCGAGCGTCTCGGCGAAGCTGAAGCGGCTGGCCTCGTCCTTGCCGTCGGAGAGCAGCAGCAGCGCCCGCTGGCCGCGCACGCTGGCGAAATAGTAGAGGCCGAACATCAAGCTGTCGTAGAGCGCGGTCTCGCCCTCGGCGGTGAGGCCGGCGAGGCCGCCGCCCAGCAGCCGCAGGTCGTTGGTCAGGCCGACCGCCAGCCTCGGCAGGCGGTTGAAGGTGATCACCGCCGCCCGGTCCCTGGGCTTCAGCGCCTCCTGGAAGAAGCGCAGCGCCGCCACCCGGGTGTAGTCGAGCAGCGGTCCCATCGAGGCCGAGTTGTCGAACAGGATGCCGACGTGAATCGCCTGGTCGCCGACCGTCTCGAACTTGATCAACTGCTGGCGGACCTTGTCTTCGAAGACCTCGAAGTCGTTCTGCTCGAGGCCGAGGACCGGCCGGCCGAGCTGGTCGAGGACGGTCGTGTACAGCTCGACCATCTGCACGTCGATCTTCTCGAGGTGGCCGGGCGCGTTGATGAACACCAGATCCTCGGCCGCGCGGCCGTCGGCGAGGTAGGCGACGGCGCGCACGTAGATCAGCTCGCCGGCGGGCGGCAGCGCGATCGGCTGCGCGAACGGCTCCTGGTAGAGGGTCGCGATCAGGCGGTCGTTGAGGTAGTACTCGAGGCGCTCGAAGCTCTGCCCGCTCGGCACCTCGACCCGGGTCCGGGCCAGCAGGCTCTGGCTGTAGTCGACGCCGCGCCGCGGCTCGAGCAGCTTGACCGCGAAGCGCTCGCCGGGGGCATTGAGCTCGATCTCGTCGGCGGCGACCACGGCGCCGTCGCCGTCCAGGGCCTCGACTCGCAGCGAGTGCGGCTCGGGGAACTCGCCGAGATCGATCTCGACGTTGTACGGCGGCCGGGTCTTGGTCAGCAGCCGGCGCTCGTCGAGAATGAACGCGACGCCGGCGATCTCGTCGCCGACCGCCAGGGTATCGAAGCGCACCATGCCGCGCTGCAGGAGCGAGCGCGGCGGCACGATGCGGATCGAGGTCTCGCCGCGCGCCACCGCGGCCGTCGCCTCGGCGAACAGCTTGGCGGTGGTCGAATCGAGAGCGCTCGGCGGGGTGATCCGGTTCTCGGCCGCGGGTACGACGAGCGGCTCCTCGTAGCGGTAGTACGACTCGCCGTTGAGGTCCTCGAGCCGCAGGATCAGCCGGTAGCTTCCCGGCCGCAGGTAGCGCTGGAAGGCGAGCGGGATCTCGGTGCCCAGGTAGGTGTCGGCCGGGAACGAGAACTTGTAGCGGAAGTTCTCGAACAGCCGGTCCTTGCGGACCACCTCGCCGGTGAGCTCGAAGTTGTAGGAGCGAAAGCCGAGGTGCTCGCCGGCCTCGATCGAATCGACCGCCACGGTCAGCATCCCCTGGGTCACCGTCCGGTGCTGGTAGCGCCCCGGGAAGCTGAACGAGATCTTCGCATCGAACGTCTTGGCGTCGTCGGGCAGGGTGGTGGTGAAGGCCTGGAAGGTCGCCAGCCACTCCCGGTTCTTGGGCCGCGGCTTGGCCACCATGCCCTGGAACGACAGCTCCCAGTCGATGCCCTGCGCCCGGATCGAGCCCGCCGCCACCTTCAGCTTGTCGCCGCCGATGCAGCGGCTGGCGCGGTCGATCTGCACCTCGGCGTTGGGCTCGCGCGGATGCCAGACGAAGGCGGCCTGCTCGCGCGGCGTCAGGAAGATCAGCAGCACCTCGTAGCCGACCTGCTCGCTGCCCCGATAGAACCAGATCTCGGCCGACGAGTAGCTGCCGGAGCAGCGGACCTCCTCGCGCGCCGCCGGCGCGCCGTGCACCAGGAAGATGCGCGCCCGATCGTCGGCCAGGGCGCCGTAGAGCGCCCGCGCCTGCAGCACCCGCCCGGTGTAGCGCTCCTTGAGCTCGTTGCGGGCGGTCTCGGGGTGCGGGTCGCGCTCGCGCCAGAAGCGGTCGATGAAGGCGTCGCGCTGATAGTCGGTGCCGAGGCCGAGGAAGACGCGCTTCTCCCGGCTGAGAATCAGCGGATCGACGTCCTCCAGCCACTGCCGGTGACGCTCGGGAAGACCCGTCTCGTCCGCCGGGCTCGCGCCGGCGAGCAGCAGCGGCAGCAGTAGGAAGATCCAGCTACGCGTGCTGATCTGCGGAATCCTCACGCCGGCCGCGATCTTACCTGCAGTCGGGAATGCGCAGGGTCTGGCCGACGCGGATCAGGTAGCTCGGGCCGCGCACGCGGTTGATCTCCGCCAGCTCGCGCAGTCCGACGCACGGGTAGCGCGAGGCGATCCGGCCGAGGGTGTCGCCGCTGCGCACCTGATACGGGATCATGCTCGGCTGGGCCGGGTAGTTCGCTTCATTCAGCTCGCGGGCTCGGGCGAGAAGCTCGCCGCCGACGCAGTTCGCCTCGTAGATCGGCAGCACCTGCGCCGGCAGCGTCACCTCCTCGCCGGCCGCGAACCGCTCGCCGGGCTGCTGGCGCGGATTGAGGTTGCGCAGCGTCCGGAACCAGCCGTTCGGGCTGCCCGCCTGCCCCAGGCAGATCGCGAGCTCGCCGAGGGAGACCTCGTGGCGCACCCTGAGGCGGGTGGTCTCGGTGGCCAGATCGGGCAGCTCGAGGTTGTAGCGCCGCGGCTCCAGGAAGAGCAGCGCCGCCGCCAGCACGCGCGGCACGTAGTCGCGCGTCTCGCGCGGAAACTGGTAGAAGACCCGCCGGTCCCAGAACGGGGCGTCGCCGTAGCTGCTCTGGATCCGGCGCATGCGGTTCTCGCCGCCGTTGTAGGCCGCCAGCACCTTCTCCAGGTCGTTGTTGAACAGCGCCAGATTGTTGTTGAGATAGGCCACGTTGGCGCGGGTGGCGGCCGCCGGGTCGAGCCGCTGGTCGAAGCCCCCCACCTCGTGCAGGCCGTAGGCGCGCCCGGTCGCGCGCATGAACTGGAGCGGTCCGGCAGCGCCGGCGCGTGAATAGGCGTGGACCTTGCCGCCGCTCTCGGTGGCCAGCATCCCGAAGAGCAGCGCCTCGGGCAGGCCGGCTTGCTGGTAGATCGGCGCCATCTGCGGGCGCAGGAACTGGTAGTTGTGCCAGGCGGTCAGCAGGTCGGGGCGCATCCAGGTCAGCCAGTCGTCGAGCGCCGCCTTGACCGGCCCGTTGACCTCGATCAGGTCCTTCAGGTCGGCGCCGCGGAAGAGATTGGCCGAGCGCGCGACCTCGGCCGGATCGGCTCGCACCGGCTCGACCCGTGGCTCGCCGCGATCGTCGACGCCCGCCTCGGCCTCGAACTCGGTCGCGAACTCGACCAGCCGGAAGCCCTGGTTCTGGAGGGCCGCGTTCTGCTGGTCGAGCAGGTAGTCGTAGGCGGCGAAGAAGACGTCCAGGTCGCAATCGTCCCGGCGCGAGCACTCGAGCGTGCCGAGACGGATCGCGGCGCTTGCGGCGGCGACCTGCTCGCCGCCGAGCGCCTGCTCGCCGGCGAGCAGCAGCTCGAGCCCCGACTCGAACTCGCGGATCTGGGCTTCGAGCTCGGCGTAGAGGCGGTCGAGCTCGACCGTCACCTCGGCTGCGGCCGCGGCCTCGTCAGGCGTCACCGCGGGCTCGATGCGCACCCGCACCGCCGGATTGGCGGCCGGCGGGGGGCTCCCCCCGGCGCCGCAACCGCCCCAGGAAAGGGCCCCCAGCGTCAGGGCCGCCGCCGTCATCCACCGCTTGCTCCGTCTCGCCGTCACTGTCGTCTCCCGCGCTTCCGTCTGGCTCGGTGGTTTGCAACCGCGGTGCCAGGGCCGGTCATCCTGCCGCGGCCCGCGGCCCACCCTCCGGTCGAGCCTGGGCGGTCGTCGCCGCCCCACCGATGGTACGTCATGGCGGCCCGGACGGTTGAGGAGAAATCAACTCCGGCCGGTCAGCGGCCGTCGCGCCCGGCGAGGGCGCCGGCGACGCCGATGCCCTCGAAGAACTCCGCCCGCAGCTCCTCGGCGGCCCGGTTGAGCCGCTCGACCGCCTCGCCACCGGAGACGAGATCGACCACGACTCGCGGCGGCCGGCTGCCCGCGGGCGCCTCGATCAGGCGCACCAGCGCCTCGGCGACCTCCCGTGGATCGGGCGACGCCGCCTCGAGCCGCTCGACGAACGCGCCCCACATGGCTGCCTGAACCCCGGCGAGCGGCTCGAGGCTCGCCGCCCGCGCCGCGTCGGCGGGGGCCGCGATGCGGGCGGCGTGACCGGTGTCGAACGCCCCCGGCTCGACGATCGCCACGTCGACGCCGCTGCCGGCGAGCTCCAGGCGGTAGCTCTCGGCGAGCGCCTCGAGCGCCCACTTGGTGGCGGTGTAAGGGGCCGCGAACGGCACCACGAACCGGCCGAAGGTGCTCGAGACGTGGATCAGCAGGCCCGACCCCGCGGCGCGCATCGAGGGCAGCACGGCCCGGTTGATCCGCTGGGCGCCGAGCAGGTTGACTTCGAGCAGCGCGCGCATCTCGGCGGCGGTGAACGCCTCGGCCGGGCCCGACATGCCGAGGCCGGCGTTGTTGATCGCGACGTCGATCCGGCCGAGGCGCTCGATCGCCGCGCCGACCGCGGCCTCGACCGACTCGTCGCGGGTGACGTCGAGCTCGAACAGGTGGAGCGAGCCGGCGCTGCCCGCCCCGAGCTCCGCCAGGCCTGCCGCGGCCGCCCGATTCCGGCCGTCGGGCTCACGTAGGGTGGCGGCCACGGTGTGGCCGTGCTCGAGCAGGGCGCCGGCGGTCAACCGCCCGAAGCCGCTGCCGGCGCCGGTGATCAGGACGACCTGGGGCTGGCTCACGCGTGGACCTTACTAGACTCCGGCTCGCTCGCCAGACCGACGGAGCTTGGCGTCGTGGGTCAGCTTGCCGGGATCCCCCTCGGCCGCACACCGCCTCACTGCTAATCTCGGGGCGCGAGACGATGTTCGACTCGATAGAACAGACCCGCGACGAGCTGGCGCGGCACGCCTACATCGCCGACTCCGGCCTGGCGACCAGCCTCTTCCTGGCGCTCCGGATGGCGCGGCCGCTGTTCCTCGAGGGCGAGCCGGGGGTCGGCAAGACCGAGGTCGCCAAGGTGCTGAGCCGCGCCTTCGACGCCACCCTCATCCGCCTCCAGTGTTACGAGGGGCTCGACCTCAGCCAGGCGGTCTACGAGTGGAACTACCCGCGCCAGCTGCTCGAGATCCAGGCCCGCCGGGGCGCCGGCGAGACCGCGGTGGGCGACATCTTCACCGAGGAGTTCCTGCTCCGCCGGCCGCTGCTGCAGGCGATCGACGGCCGCCACGAGCGCCCGCCGGTGCTGCTGATCGACGAGCTCGACCGGGCGGACGAGGAGTTCGAGAGCTTCCTGCTCGAGCTGCTCTCCGACTTCCAGGTCACCATTCCGGAGATCGGCACCATCCGCGCGCGCCACAAGCCGGTGACCGTGATCACCTCGAACCGGACGCGCGAGGTGCACGACGCGCTCAAGCGCCGCTGCATCTATCACTGGATCGACTACCCCTCGCTGGAGAAGGAGATCGAGATCGTCCGGCGCAAGGTGCCCGAGCTGACCGACCAGCTGAGCCGGCAGGTGGTCGCCTTCGTGCAGGCGGTGCGCGGCGAGGACCTCTACAAGCTGCCCGGGGTCTCCGAGACCCTGGACTGGGCCGAGGCGCTGACCCACCTGAACTCGAAGCGCCTGGCGCCCGAGGTGGTGCAGTCGACGCTCGGCTTCCTGCTCAAGTACCAGGACGACGTCGACCGGGTTCGGCCGCGCTGCGAGGAGCTCATCGCCGAGGTCTCGTAGCTACTGACACATTTCCACTGCTGAACGGATGAGCCGAGCTTCTTACCGAGCGAGTGCCGGACCGAGCGAGTGCCGGGCGGGGGCGTCCCTCTCCCCCCGCGCGGGGGTGGAGAGGGATTGCTCTAATCGAACCCCTACCTCTAGTCCAACTCCAGCTGTCCAGAAGCCGTCTTGTACGTTGGAGGCGGAGCTTCGCTAGATGTCGCTCCTCGACAACGTCGTCCTCTTCGGCCGGCTGCTGCGCCAGGCCGGCCTGCCGCTCTCCCCCGACCAGACCCGCGCCTTCGCCCGGGCGCTCGATTGGATCGACGTCGGCAGCCGCGAGCAGGTGTTCCACGCCGCGCGCTCCCTGCTGGTCACCCGCAAGGAGGACCTGGGGCTCTTCGCGGTCGTTTTCGAGCTCTTCTGGCGCGCCCAGAGCGAGGGCACCGAGCTCCGGCTGCCGCGCCGCTCCCGGCCCCGGACGCCCGATCGGCAGCAGCGCTTCGACGTCTTCAGCCTGATGGCGGGCCGGGCCGGCGAGGCCGCTCCCGAGGTCGAGGTCGGCGACCGGGCCGGCTCGTTCAGCGCCGCCGAGGTGCTCCAGCACAAGGACTTCGCGGAGCTCACCGACGCCGAGCTCGAGGAGGTGCGCCGGCACATCCGCGACATCCGCTGGCGGGTGAGCCGCCGCCGCAGCCGCCGCTGGGTGCCCGACCGCCGCGGCGCGCGGCTGCACCTGCGGCGGGTGCTGCGCGACGCCGCCAAGCACGACGGCACCCCCCTGCGCCTGCGCCGACTGAGCCGCAAGGTCAAGGAGCGGCCGATCGTGCTGCTGGCCGACATCAGCGGCTCGATGGACAAGTACTCGCGACTCCTGCTCCACTTTTTCTACGGCGCGATCCACGGCCTGGCCGAAGTCGAGTGCTTCGTCTTCGGCACCCGGCTCACCCGCATCACCCAGCACCTGCGGGTGCGCAACGTCGACATCGCCGTCGAGCAGGCGGCGCGCGAGATCCTCGACTGGTCCGGGGGCACCCGCATCGGCCGCTCGCTGGCGGCATTCAACCGGCACTGGGGCCGCCGCCTGCTCCGGCGGGGCGCTGTGGTGATCGTAATCAGCGACGGCTGGGAGCGGGGCGACGTGAGCGAGCTCGCGCGCGAGATGCGCTACCTCGGCCACCGTTGCCACCGGCTGATCTGGCTCAACCCGCACCTCGGGCACCCCGAGTACCAACCCCGGGTCGAAGGCATGGCGGCGGCGCTGCCGTTCATCGACGACTTCCTGCCGGTCCACAACCTCCGCTCGCTGGAGGATCTGGCCGCGGCGCTCGATTCCCTGCCCGAGCGGCGCAGCCGCCGCGCCGGCGTCCCCGGCCGATGATGGCGCTCGGCGACCGCCGCTGGATCCGGATCTTCTTCGCATTCGGCCTCGCGATCTCGGTCGGGATGGCGGCGCGGAGCCAGGTCGCGGGCGATCAGCTGAACCTGCTGGGGCTCGGCTGGCGGCTGGCGTTCGAGGGCGACTGGCCGGCGCACGGCAATCCGACCTCGGCCGGCGGCTTCACCCCGGGCGGCCTGAGCGCGCTGGTGGTCGGGCTGCCGCTCCTGGTCTGGCAGGATCACCGGGCGGTCGCGTTCTTGACGCTCGCGACCCACCTGCTCGCCTACCTGCTGCTCGATCGGCTGGTGCGCCGCACCCTCGGCCCCGAGGAGCGCTTCCTCTTCGCAGTCTTCTACTGGCTCAACCCCTGGCGCCTCTACCATTCGGCGTTCATCTGGAACCCGAACTTCCTCTTCCTGATCGGAGCGCTGCACCTGTGGACCGCCTTCCGGCTGCGGCAGCGCCGGAGCTTCTGGGCGAGCTTCGCCCACGTCGCGATTCTCGGGTTCGGCGTCCAGGTCGCGATTCACACCCTGCCGCTGGTGGTGGCCTCGCTGCTTCTGTGGTGGCGCGGCTACCTGCGTCTCCACGTCGGCGGCGCGGCCGCGGCCACGGCGGTGGTCGCGGCGTCGCTCGCGCCCTGGATGGCTGCGGTGGCGGCCGACCCGGCCCTGCTGCCGACCGCCAGCGGCCGCTGGCTCTTCCTGCTCAACACGTCGGGGCGGGCGCTGCTCTACTGGCTGCGCTACCCGTCTTTCGCGCTCAGCGCCGAGCCCTTCTGCCTCGACTTCCGCGAGCTGGCCGGACCGGCGATCGGCGCCCGGCTGGCGCCGGTGATCGCCGCCGTACGGCCGGTTCTCTACCTCGGCACGCTGCCGGTCGCCCTGTGGGCGAACTACAGGCTCTGGCGCGGCAGCGGCCGCTGGTGGCGCCCGGCCTCCGAGGTCGCGGGCACCGAGAGCCAGTGGCTGGTCGGGGTGGTCCGCTGGTCGCTTATGGCCGCCCTGCTGACCTTCGCCCTGTCGCCCGCCACCGTCACCCGCTGGCACCTGCAGGCGCTCCTGCACCTGGCGGTCCTGCCGGTGGTGCTCGCCGGCGGCGCCCTGCTGCGCGGCGCCCGCGCGCCGCTCGCCCGCCGCGCGGTCTGGGCCTACGCCGGCGTGGCGGTCTTCGGGGTGACGCTGCTCGTCGGCGGACCGATGTATCGCTGCGGCGGCGAGCGCTGCTCGACCGCCGCCACCCTCCCCGACCTGCGCCACGACCATCCGATGCTCGTGCCGCTCGGCATCCAGCGCACCTGCCCGGTCACGGTCGACGATCCCGACGGCTGGTGGATCCAGACCGTCGCCGAGCCCGGCGACGAAGCTCCGTCCACCTGATCAACTTCCTGCAGTGCACCTGCCGGGCGGAAGAGGGATCGAGGGCGAGGGGGGCGATCCGGCTAGACCGGCTGGGCCGCCTGGCGCTTGTCGACCTTCGCGATCAGCCCCTTGAGCGCCTCGCGGTCGGGCTCGAGGAGCTCGCGGATCCGCTCGGCGTTGACCGTGGCCACGATGACGTGACCGATCTCGTCGTGCACCTCGGAAAAGATCCCCTGGCCCTTCATCTTGCCGGTCTGGTAGCGATTGTCCTCGGTCGGGCTGACGTAGTGGACCGAGCTCGCCTTGTAGCGGTGCACGAGGTAGACGTGGATGAGGGTCATCAGGCGCTTCATCCGCAGCTCCTCGGCGAACGTGTTCTGGTCGCGGACCGACAGGAAGGTCCGCTCGCGGCGGTCCTTGATCGGGGTGAAGATGACGTTGGCGAGCGGCTCGGGCGCCGCGCCGACGATCTGCAGCTCGAGCAGCTCCGAGCCCGCGCGGTGCGGCCGCAGGACGACGCGCAGGCCACCGTCCAGTCCGTAGTGCTCGGTCCACATCGCCACCCAGCCCTCGAGCAGCTTGACCGGCACCTCGGTCTGCACGAGATGCTGGAACTGGGTGGACCCCCTGCCCATCGCCTTGGTCGTCGCGGTGCGGCCGGACGAGGCCATCAGAGCGCCGTCGAACCGCGGCCCCCCGACCAGGGTCTGCGGCGTCCGGTAGGGCGATTCGACCAGGCGCAGCTTCCGCTGCAGCCGCGCCAGGGCCAGCATGCCGTCCTGCTGCAGCGCCGTGGCGAACTCCTCGCCCGCCAGGCCGTCGACCTGGTGGCCGCCGTAGGTGATGAAGTTGAAGACGAAGCCGAGCTTGCCGAGCTCTTCGGGAAAGGACCGCATCTGGTCGTCCGACATGCCGGTGGTGTCCCAGTTGAAGGAGGGCGACAGGTTGTAGGCCAGCATCTTGTCCGGAAAGCGGGCGTGAATCGCCTCTGCGAACCGGCGGGCGTCGGCCAGATCGGCCGTCTTGGTCTCCATCCACAGGAGGTCGCAGAACGGCGCCACGGCCAGCGACTTGGCGATCGCGTAGTCGATGCCGCCGCGGATCTGGGCGTAGCCGTCGGGGGTCCTGACCCGCTCGGCGTCCCAGAAGATGTCGACGCCGAGCGCCTTCGCCTGCCGCCTGGCCGCGGCCCACCCCGCGCGGCCGGCGAGCTCGCGCCACTCGTCGGCGGTCATGTCGCAGCTCTCGCCCTCGGCGGCCCGGAACTCGAGGACGTCGGCGACCGCCTCGCCGAAGGTCTCGAGTCCGGCGGCGGCCTCCCAGGCTTCGACCATGCGCGTCGACACCTCGTCGAGCGCCGCGGCGGGCGTCAGCTCGCCCCGGCGCACCGAACGCGCGCAGTCGTCGAGCACCTTCGTCACCCCGGCCGCCGCGAGCCAGGCCCGGGCCTCCGCGTACTGCTCGTCCGAGAGGGCGTAGAGCAGATGGCCGTTGAGCGCTTCGATCCCGGCGTCGTAGAAGCCCTTGTGGACCGCCAGCGAGCAGTCGCGATAGGCGGGCAGCTCGGCGTTGGTGGCGCCGAGAATGAACGGCTGGTCGCGCTCGTCGCTGCCGCCGTCGAGCAGGGTGGCGGCCTCGGCGTCGGTGCGCGCCACGATGATGCCCGGAACCCGCATGACGTCGAGCTGGAAGCGCGCCGCGTTCAGCCGCTTGATCTGCTCGTCGACGGACACCAGCACCTTGCCCCCCTGGTGGCCGCACTTCTTGCTGCCCGGCCGCTGGTCTTCGATGTGATAGCCCGGCACCCCGGCCTCGACGAAGCGGCGGATCAGGTTGCGCACGTGGGAGTCGCCGCCGTGCCCGGTGTCGGCG
>JBFGLX010000090.1:0-11342 GCA_041575955.1 Thermoanaerobaculia bacterium | reverse complement strand
GTGGTCTCGATGCCGCTCAGGGAGCGCATGTGGAGCACCATCACCGAGATCGGGAAGGTGCCGTCGCAGATCCCCTCGAGCAGGAGCGGCGGCCGGTCGTGGAGCGCCGACGGCGGGCTGTCGAACGTGAACAGCTCGGTCGCGCCGAGCTGGGTGACGCTCGTGACCTGGACGTTGTCGCGCACCAGGAACCCGACGTCGATCGTGCCGACGTCGTTGCCCTCGATCAGGTAGGCGGTGTAGTTGACGCTGCCGTCCAGCGCGTTGACCGCGACCGCCAGATCCTCGAGCACCTCGAGCTTCTCGGCTTCCTGGACCGCGAGAATGCCCGGGGAGTCCATGACGTCGACGATGTAGGCCGCGAGCTTGGCCAGCCGGCGCATGTACTCGGCGGTCGGCACCACGAAATCGTCACGGGTGTCACCGACCGTGTTGACGCTCGGCGGATCGTCGACGTCGTCGAACAGCCGGAACAAGTTGAGCGAGCCGACCGTCGACTCGAAGGGCTCGCGCGGCCGCACCGGCACCGGCAGCGGCGCCTCGACCACGGTGAGCTCGTTCGGCCAGAGCTCGTAGCCGCCGAACTCGAAGCCGATGACGCCCTTGGCGCTGAACGACGAGCCGGCCGGGATGATCTGGTTGGGCAGGCCGAGCTTGTCGGGATCGAGCTCGAAGACCTCGGGATTGCCGTCCCAGATCGGGATCGGCGGCATGCCGAGACCCGGAAACTCGACGCCCTCTTCGCGGAACGTCCGGCTCGGCGCCGCGGTGATGTGCACCTCGGCGACCGGGTCGGGGTTGAAGCGCTGGTTCGGCCCGGTCACCGCACCGTCGACGATCTCGACCAGCATCCCTTCGTAGCACTCGAGCTCGATCGCGCAGCTGGGCGCGGTCGGGTCGGGCGACGGCACCGTCGCGCCGAGGAGTATCGCTGCCGGCACGCTGTCGCTGCCCACCACGGTCACGGTCGGAGAGCTGCCGATCTCGGTGAAGCCGAAGAACTCGGCGACCCTGCCGGTGACGTCCACCAGGTCGCCGACGCTGACGGTCGGCGCCGAGCCGGTGAAGACGAAGATGCCGTTGGAGGTGTCGACGTCGGAGTCATCCCGCGACGCCGGGGTCTGGATGAAGAAGCCGTCGGTCGAGAGGCAGGTGACGACGTTGTCCTCGGTCGTCACCAGGGAGCCGACGAACGGGCTGGCCGAGCCGGCGCCCTGGATCTCGAAGATCTCGGCGAAGAAGAGGAACTCCTCGCCGTAGGAGTTGGTGGGGAAGGGCGAGGCCGCGGTGTCGTTGCTGGTCTCGCCGTCGAGCGCGTTGGGGCCGCTGAAGGTCCAGTTGGCGAGCACGAAGGTCGAGCCGTCCGGGCCGGTGCCGGAAACGCGGTAGGCCCAGCCGTCCAGGTACTCCCACGGCTGGCCAGTGCCGTCGACGTTGATGTCGCCGAAGACGTCGATCACCGCTCCGTTCTTGAACAGCTCGATCGCGTCGTCGCCGTTGATGTTGGCCGCGCCACTCGTGTAGTCGGGCGCGAAGCCGAAGAAGGTGGTGAAGCCGGTCGACTCCGAGGCGACGAAGATGAACGTGCCGGCGCTCACGGCCACCGCCGGGAAGGTGAACTCCTCGCCGTCGGAGCCGCCGCCGTTGTTGGCCGAGCCGAAGCCGTAGGCGCTCAGATCGGAGATGTTGCCGAAGGCGTAGAACTCGACCGCCTTGGGCAGGCCGCCCGATAGCGGACCGTCGATGACGCCGCTGATCAGCAGCTCCGGAATTCCACCGAGGCCGCCGGTGGAGAAGGTGCCGATCGGGAAGGGCACGCTCGCGGTGTCGTTGGTGGACTCGCCGTCGAGCGCGTTGGGGCCGCTGAAGGTCCAGTTGGCGAGCACGAAGGTCGAGCCGTCGGGACCGGTGTCGTCGACCCTGTAGGCCCAACCGTCCAGGTACTCCCACGGCTGGCCGGTGCCGTCGACGTTGATGTCGCCGAAGACGTCGACCACGGCGCCGTTCTGGAACAGCTCGATGGCGTCGTCGCCGTTGATGTTCGCGGCCGAGCTGGTGTAGTCGGGCGCGAAGCCGAAGAAGCTCGTGAACCCGGCGCTCTCGGACGCCACGTAGATGTAGCTGCCGGCGGAAACCGCCACCGCGGGGAAGGTGAACTCCTCGCCGTCGGAGCCGCCGCCGTTGTTGGCCGAGCCGAAGCCGTAGGTGCTCAGATCGGCGATGTCGTCGAAGGCGAAGAACTCGACCGCCTTGGGCAGGCCGCCCGACAGCGGGCCGTCGACGACGCCGCTGATGACCAGGGCGGTGGGCTCGACCACCGGCTCGTTGAACGTGCCGATCGGGAAGGGAATCGCGGCGCCGGCGTTGGTGGTCTCGCCGTCCAGCGCGTCCGGTCCGCTGAAGGTCCAGTTGGCGAGCACGAAGGTCGAGCCGTCGGGGCCGGTTTCGTCCGCGCGATAGGCCCAGCCGTCGGTGTACTCCCAGGGCTGGCCGGTGCCGTCGACGTCGATGTCGCCGAAGACGTCCACCACGGCGCCGCTCTTGAACAGCTCGATGGCGTCGTCGCCGTTGATGGCGGCGGCGCCGCTCGTGTAGTCGGGCGCGAAGCCGAAGAAGCTCGAGACCCCGACCCCCTCGGAGGCCACGTAGATGAAGTCGCCGGCGGTCGCGGCGACCGCCGGGAAGGTGAACTCTTCGCCGTCGGAGCCGCCGCCGTTGTTGGCCGAGCCGAAGCCGTAGATGCTCAGATCGGCGACGTCGCCGAGGACGAAGAACTCGATCGCCTTGGGGACCCCGCCCGAGAGCGGTCCGTCGACGACGCCGGTGATCACCAGGTCCGAGGCTCCGACGCCGCCGTCGGTGTAGGTGCCGATCGGGAAGGGGGTCGCGGCGCTGCCGTTGGTGGTCTCGCCGTCGAGCGCGTCGGGTCCGCTGAACGTCCAGTTGGCGAGCACGAAGGTGGTTCCGTCCGGACCGGTCAGGTCGACGCGATAGGCCCAGCCGTCGGTGTACTCCCAGGGCTCGCCGGTGCCGTCGACGTTGATGTCGCCGAAGACGTCCACCACGCCACCGCTCATGAACAGCTCGATCGCGTCGTCGCCGTTGATGCTGGCTGCGGCGCTCGTGTAGTCGGGCGCGAAGCCGAAGAAGCTGGTGAAGCCGGCGCTCTCGGAGGCGACGTAGATGTACGAGCCGGCGCTCAGCGCGACCGCGGGAAAGGTGAACTCCTCGCCGTCGGAGCCGCCGCCGTTGTTGGCCGAGCCGATGCCGTAGATGCTGAGATCGGTGATGTCGGCGAGCGCGAACAGCTCGACCGCCTTCGGCACGCCGCCGGTGAGCGGCCCGTCGACGACGCCGGTGATCACCAGGTCGGAAGCCAAAGCCGGCACGGCCGCTCCGAGCAGGAAGATGAAAAGGGTCGCCTTACCGCTGAACTGAGCCCACCGCTTGGAGCTGGATTTCATCACTCGCACCGACACGCACCTCCCGAGACATTCTTGAATTCCGGTTCGAAACGCCCGCGTCGAGGCCGACAGGACCTCAGGCGGGTCGAGCGGCTGGGACGAGGGCGTGCTGGTTCGGGCCGTCGCCCCACTTCAGGTCCCTCTGGCTGCTTCTATGCGACGAATCTTAACAGAAGCCAGGCGGCGCCGACACCCTGGAGACACATACGCTTATCTGCATTTGCGCATCATGGTAGCCAGAGCCTGAAGGTTCTTCCTCCCGGCATCTGAGGCGTTCTCGGCACGTTCACTGTCGGTTCAGTCGAGGTGTGCCTGCGGGGCGACGACTACCCGGCGGAAGCGATAGAACGGGGAAATCGACTCCTTCTGCTGCTTCCAGATCACAGACCTGCCGAGACGGGCTCCCCTTTCAGTCCATACGCCAGCGAGGTGATCCTACTCAAGCGGGATGGCAGGGCCGTGCTGCCGAACCCCTACAAGCGCGATGCCGCGTTGCGAGACCTGCCTGCCGACGCCCTCCTGTCGCACATCGCTGCAAGCCTCGAAGGGGCGGGGCGGTGAAGGCACCCAAGTCCCTCTCACTGATTCTCTTTCTTGTTCTTGGTGCTCGATCGACACTGGCAGTCGGGCAGAACTGCGCGACCGCAAGTGGCGACAACGCCAACTTTCACAGCGCGCGAGTGTTCAAGAGTGGTTCGGTGCCCAGCAGAGTTTGGAATGGCGCGAAGCAAGGGGGCGCCGACTGGAACGCCTGTAAGGACAACCCCTGGGACCACCCCGAGTTTCTTTTCGGTAATACCCTCGGAGACGTCAACATCGGTGTCGATTTTGTGCCCGGAACCCACGAGCGGTGCGCGGAGATCGACAATCCACTCGGTAATGGGACCGCCGGCTTGAATCTGCTGCGTTTCGCTCCAGTCGCTAGGGAGCCCGCAGCTCCGGGCGGGATGACCGAGAGTGGATGGGCCCGTGCCGCTTAGCCGCGCCCGGCGACGCGCCGCGGGAAGCCGTAGGCCAGCCGCAAGGCTTCGAAGGGCGCCATCAGCCGCTCCTGCTGCGATCCCGACAGGTAGTCGCGATCGCCGTAGAGCGCCTGGTAGCGCGGCACGAGCTTGGGATACTCGGCCTCGAGCCAGGGCCAGAAGCGCTGGGCCGCGGCCGGGCGGAGGAAGAGCGGACCGCCGACGACGTCCTGGGCCTCGTACTCGACGGCGGCCTCGAAGATCGGCCGCAGCCGGGCCTCGCTCGAGTTGATGCCGGGCATGACGGGCATGCAGAAGAGCTGGGTGGCGATGCTCTCGGCGGCCAGGGCGCGCACCGCCCGCAGGCGGGCTTCGGGCGCCGGCGAGCGCGGCTCGAGCTTGCGCGCGGTGGCCGGGTCGAGGGTCGCGATCGAGACGTTGACGGTGATCGAGTGGCGGCGGTCGAGGCGCGCCAGGAGCTCGAGATCGCGCAGGATCAGAGGCGAGCGCGTGGTGATCGAGACGTCCAGCCCGCTGGCCTTTTCGAGCGTCTCGAGGATCGACCGGGTGACGCCGTAGTGGCGCTCGGCGGGCTGGTAGGGGTCGGTCACGGTGCCGATGGCGATCGGCTGACCGCGGAGATCGGTGCGGCGCAGGGCGCGCTCGAGTGAGCGCGCGGCGTCGCGCTTGACGTAGATCTTGCGCTCGAAATCCTGCCAGCGGTCGAGCGCGAAGAAGCCGTGGGTGTAGCGGGCGTAGCAGAAGGCGCAGCCGAACTCGCAGCCGCGGTAGGGATTGATGGAGCGGCTGAACGGCATGGCGTCGCCGGCCGTCCGATTCAGGATCTGGCGGACGCCCATCTCGAAGTACTCGACGCCCGCGTTGTGCCGAACCGCCGCCGCGTCGGGATCGGGGCGGCCCGCGGGCCTGGCGTCGGGGAAAAGCGTGAGGGTTGCCGTCTGCATTTACGCCTTATTTTCACCTATGGGAGACGACTTGTCAAGGCCCCGCCCCGACTACAATTAGGGAATGCCCGAGCTGCCGGAGGTGGAGGTGCTGCGCCGGAGCCTCGAGCCGGCGGTCGTCGGCGAGCGCATCGAGCGGGTCCGGGTCTGGAACCGGTCGCTCCGGGAGCCTGTCAGCCGCGGCCTCTCCCGGCGGGTCGCAGGGCGCCGGATCGAGCGCCTGCGCCGGCGCGCCAAGTACCTGCTGATCGATCTCGAGGGCGGCGCGACCGTGGTGGTCCATCTCGGTATGAGCGGCCGCCTCACCCTGGCGGCGCCGGCCGAGCCGCGCCAGGACCACGAGCACGCCGCGCTCTACCTCGGCTCGGGCCGGCGCCTGCGGCTGCGCGACCCGCGCCGGTTCGGGCTGCTGCTCGCGCTCCCCACCGACCGCCTGGAATCCGATCGGCACTTCCGCCATCTCGGAATCGAGCCGCTCGGCGACCGGTTCGACGGCGCCTTCCTG
The DNA here is from genome assembly GCA_041575955.1 of Thermoanaerobaculia bacterium. Classification (GTDB taxonomy): domain Bacteria; phylum Acidobacteriota; class Thermoanaerobaculia; order Multivoradales; family JAHEKO01; genus JAHEKO01. The sequence continues at coordinate 5,446 of JBFGLX010000090.1, read as the reverse complement.
GCGGCTGCCGCCCGCGGCCGGCGGGCGCCGATCAAGAGCTTCCTCCTCGACGGCCGGATCGTGGTCGGGGTCGGCAACATCTACGCCAGCGAGGCGCTTTATCTGGCGGGCATCCACCCGCGCCGCTCGGTCGGCCGGGTGGCCGCGGCGCGCTGGGACCGGCTGGCCGAGGCGGTCCGCGCGGTGCTCCGGTCGGCCATCGAGCAGGGGGGGACGACGCTCAACGACTTCACCGACGGCGCCGGCGAGCCGGGCTACTTCCAGGTCTCGCTGGCGGTCTACGACCGCGCGGGCGAGCCCTGCCGGCGGTGCGGCTCGGCCGTGCGGCGGATCGTCCAGAGCAACCGCAGCACGTTCTACTGTCCGGGCTGCCAGCGATGAAGAGCTGCCTGCTGCTGGACATGGGCGGCGTCGTCCTCAAGGTCGGCGAGAGCGAAGGCCTGCCGGGCAGCGCCATCGACTTTCGCGGCCGCCAGGCGATGCTCGCGATGCTGGGCAAGGCGGGACGCAAGCTGACGCTCGAGGACCTCGACGGGCTGCTCTTCGGCCCCTGGCGGCTCGAGCACGCGCGCCGCTACGACCTGGTGCGCGACGCGTCGTGGGAGCCGCACCTCGACCGGCTCTGCCGGGCCGCCGCGGTCGAGATCGACAAGTGGGAGCTGCTCCGCGCCTGGTTTCGCCCCTACGCCGAACGGCTGGAGCCGGAGGAGGGGGCGGCCGCGGCCCTGGCGCGGCTGCGCGAGATGGGCCGCCGGCTGGCGCTGGTCTCGAACGTCCCGATGCCGGGACGCTTCTACGAGCCGATCCTCGCGCGCTACGATCTCGCGCGCTATTTCGATTCGCTCTGCTTCAGCTACGACCATGGCACCAGGAAGCCGTCGCCGGCGCTGCTCCGGCGGGCGCTCGGCGAGCTCGACGCCACGCCGGAGCAGGCGCTGATGGTCGGCGACAAGCGCTCCGCGGACGTGGCCGCGGGCCGCGCCGCCGGGGTCGAGACCGTTTGGGTGCGCAGCCCGTTCGACGACGGCCCCTGGCCCGACCACGAGATCGGCTCCCTGGCCGAGCTTCCGGCCCTCCTCGAGTCGCTTTAGCCTGACCTTCTCACCAGCCATCGAGGTATCCTCCAGCCCATGCGACCTGTGGCTCTGGGTGTCGCCGGCGGCACCGGCTCGGGCAAGACGACCGTGGCCCAGAACATCCTCGAAGGGGTCGGCCGCGACCGGATCGCCTTTCTCGCCCACGACAGCTACTACAAGGACGTCGAGTGGCGCAGCGAGGAGCAGCTGCTCAGTCACAACTTCGACCATCCGGACGCGCTCGACAACGAGCTGCTGATCAAGCACGTCAGCGCGCTCAAGCAGGGGATGGCGATCGAGGTGCCGATCTACGATTTCGTCGTGCACCGGCGGACCGACGAGACCGTGCGGGTCGAGCCCCGGCCGGTGATCCTGGTCGAGGGCATCCTGCTCTTCGCCGAGCCCACGCTGCGCAAGCTGCTGGATTTCAAGATCTACGTCGACACCGACTCCGACGTCCGGCTGGCCCGGCGCATCCGGCGCGACATCGAAGATCGCGGGCGGACGGTGGACGACGTCCTGCGCCAGTACATGACGACCGTTCGGCCGATGCACCTCGAGTTCGCCGAGCCCTCGAAGCGCTGGGCGGACGTCATCGTGCCCGAGGGAGGCGACAACATCGTGGCGCTCGAGATGGTGATGGCGCGGGTGGAGCAGCTCCTGGCCGCCGCCGAGGAGAGCCCCTAGAAGCCCTAGAGGCCAGGAGCTTTGACCGTGGCCGGCGTGCTTGGGGTCGCCGCCGGCCCGGGGCTCCTTCCTTCCGCCGGGTCGCTCGGCTGCGCCTCGTCGCGTTTGCGCTCGGAGCCGGTGGCGGCGTCGAACCAGACCGGAATGCGGCTCTGGGCGACGATGGCCACCCGGACGTCGGGCGCCGGCTTCCAGATGCGGTCGACGAGCGCGGCCTCGACCAGCAGCGAGCAGTCGATCGAGGCGCAGTGGCGCGCGTCGCTCGTGGCGTGCGCGAGCGCCGGAGCGCCGGCGCTCGCCGCCAGCAGAGCGAGGGCCAGCCAGACGGCGCGGAAGCGCTGCCCTCCGGGCTCGGCAGCGCGGTCGCGCGGCGTCGCGATCGCCGCCAGCCGGCGATCGAGCAGCGTGTTGAGGATCAACGCCAGAACGGCCGCGAGGGGAACTGCCGTGAGCAGGAGGACGATCCTGGTCATGCCTCTCCTTGGATGCATGGAGCGTGCCCGCTCCTTCGATCGGCGCCGAAAACCCAGCTGTTTCGGGGGCCATCCCGCGGCTTGGGGCGGGTGGCGGAGGCGCGCGCCGGAAACGGCGAAATGGAGACCGAACCGAGTGCTTGGAGATCGGTCTAGAATCGCCCGATGCCCAGGTCCCTGATCCTCTGCTGTCTCCTGGCAGCCTCCTGGAACGCCGCGTGCGAGCGGCCGGCGCCGCCGGTGGGCCGGGTGGAGGTCGCCCCGAGCGAGATCCTGCTGCTCTACCCGGGCGTCGCCGCCTACCGGCTGAGCTGGACGGCGACGTCACCGCTGCCGGACCGGCAGGGCGAGCTGCGCGCCGCCGTCCATCTGGTGGGCAAGGGCGGAGCCGTGCTGCGCACCTTCGATCATCCGCTCGGCTTCGACTGGACGCCGGGCGCCACCGAGGCGTTCGACCGGATGCTCTTCCAGTCGGCCCTGGCACCGCCGCTCGAGCCGGGCACCTACGAGTTGAGGGTCGGCCTCTACGACGCCGCCGGCCACCTCTGGGACGTGAGCTCCGACGGCGCCACCGTGCGCGTCGACAACGCGACCGAGGGCTTCCCGGCGTTCTACTTCTCGCCCGAATGGGAGCCGATCGAGAGCGGCACCGATCGCCAGATTCTCGGCCGGCGCTGGCTGCGGGCCGACGGGGTGATCCGCCTCGGCGAGCTGACGCGGCCCGGCACCCTCTGGCTCCAGCTGGCCGTCCCGGACCCGGCAGGCGGCGCGCTCGAGCTGGTGCTCGACGAGGGCGCCACCGAGCCCGAGGTCGTCGTCCACAACTCGTGCGGCGATCTGACGGAGAGCCGCGCCGGCGTCGGCTCGCATCAGCTGAGGCTTGCCATCGTGCCGCCCGCCGACGAGACACTGCCGCCCGAATGCGAGATCTCGATCGACGCCAACTACAGGCTGATCTCGACCGAGGACCGCACGCGGCGCACGGTGGGCCTCGAGAGCCTGTCGTGGCTCACCGAGTAGTCGGATCACCCCTACCCGGCCCTCCCGGAAGTCGGCTTCGCAGTCTGGTCGGCAAGGGCGAGTGCCGGAGGGATCGAGGGAGAGGGGGGCGATCCGATAGATCTAGCGCTTCATCTCCAGCGTGATCGCCTTCGACACCGGCAGCCCGGGGACGTCGCCGAGCGGCGTCCAGACCTCGACCCCCTCCGCGTCGTCGGCGATCTTCATCCAGCGCGCCTCGGTCAGGGTGACCTCGACCTTGAGCTTGCCGTCCGCCGGCATCGCGCGCGACGTCTCGGTGGTCCAGAAGTTGTAGAGCTTGACCTCGTTCGGCTCGCCCGGCACGACCGGGAACATGAACAGCTGGTTGCCGTAGACGCCGAGGTCCTGGCCGTTGAGAGCGACCTTGAAGGCCAGCTGGGACGCGATCTCCGGCCCGGTGTTGCCGAGCTTGACGCGCAGCTTGCACAGCGTGTCGGCGGCCGGCTGGCTCGGCTCGACGACGATCTCCTCGATCGACAGCGGCGGCGGCGCCTCGCCCTGCGGCTCCTGCGCTCGCGCGTACGGAACGAGCGCCAGTGCCAGAACGGCGGCGAGAATCGAGAGATGCCGTCGCGATGAGAGTCTCGGGGGCATAGGTTGGTTCCTTCCGCAGTCGAGGATTCTATGCTGATTCAACCTCCGTGCCAAAGGGAGGCGATCCGCGACGGTGAGATAGGGATCAGTACGGACCGCCCAGGTCGGTGATCAGCGGCACCTGCTTCGCGGCCACCCCGACGCCGTCGCCGAGCGGCAGCACGACCGCCCTCAGCTGGGGGTGGATCATGAAGTAGACGTTGAAGGTCTCGATGTGCCGGGCGGTGTCGCTGAGGCCCGCGGCGGGCGGGTCGGCGATCTCGCCCTGCCAGAGGAGGTTGTCGACCACCATCAATCCGCCGACCCGGAGCCTCTGCAGGCCCAGGTCGAGACAGCGCCGGTAGTCGGCCTTGTCGGCGTCGAGATAGATGAGGTCGAACGGTCCCTGCAGGGTCGGAATCAGGTCGAGGGCGCGGCCGGTCAGGAGCTCGACCCGGTCGAGAACCTCGCCCTCGGCCAGGAAGCCCCGCGCCCGTTCCTGGATCTCCGGGTCGTGGTCGATGGTCGTGACCTTCGCCTCCGGCGCGCCGCGCGCCAGGCAGAGGGTGCCGTAGCCGATCGCGGTGCCGACCTCCAGGATGCGCCGCGCGCCCGCCGCTCGGGCGAGGATCTCGAGCAGGTGTCCGAGCTCGGGATCGGAGATCGGGATCGACTCTTCCCGGGCCGCCTCTTCCATGCGGGCGCGCAGCGCGTCCCGGGGCGGCAGCAGGCTGTCGAGGTACTCGGCCTGCTCGGGGCGGAGGATGGCGTCGGGACGGGCTTTCATCGGAGAAACCGTGGCGATGCTACCGCAGCCCGGCGCGCGCCGCCGCGCAGGGAATAGGCCGTCGCTCCAGGGTGTTACGTCGAAGCGAGAGTTCGTGCGCCCATGGCGGAGAGGAAAAGACGCTGGCTTGCCTATTCGCTGCCCTCGCTGGCGGCGGTGCTCGGCGTCGGCGCCGGGCACGTCCTGCGCAATCGACTCGAACAGCGCCACACGTTCCTGCCCGGCCGCTATCCGAGCGGCGTCTGGAGCCCGCAGCGCTACGGCCTGCCGGCGCAAGACGTCTGGTTCTTCTCCGACGACGGCGAGGAGCTGCACGGCTGGTGGATACCGCACGCGCGGGCGCGCGGCACGATCCTCTACTGCCATGGCAACTCGGGCAGCCTCGGCGAGCAGGTCGCGGTGCTCGCCCAGCTGCGCCGGCTGCGCGCCCATCTGTTCGCGTTCGACTATCGCGGCTACGGCCGCAGCAGCGGCTCGCCCGACACCGACGGCGTGCTGCGAGATGCGCGGGCGGCCTACGACCATCTGGTCGGGCCACTCGGCCAGCCCGCCGGGGAGATCGTCCTCTTCGGGCACTCTCTCGGTGGCGCGATCGCGATCGACTGCGCGTCGAGCCGGCCGGTCGCCGGCCTGATCGTGCAGTCGAGCTTCATGGACACCAAGCGCATGGCCAGAGACCTCTATCCGCGGGCGCCGATCCACTGGATCGCGCGGCGCCGGTTTCCCAGCATCGATCTCGTGGCCGGGCTCGAGATGCCCAAACTGTTCGTGCACGGCTCCGAGGACGGCACCGTTCCAGTCGACCACGG
>JBFGLX010000089.1:0-11390 GCA_041575955.1 Thermoanaerobaculia bacterium | reverse complement strand
TCGGGGAGCGGCACCCGCAGGCCCTCGAGGACGCCGCGCAGCTTGGCGGTGACCGCGGCCTGGTTCCCCTTCGGCAGCTCGCGCAGGAACGCGATCGGCAGGGCGGCGGTCATGAACGCGACGAAGGTAAGCCACTGCCACCAGCCGCCATACTTGCGCACGAAGATGGCGGCGCTGCGGCCGGTCTGGAACGTGCGCCCGGGCCGGTAGCCGCCGGCGGTGTGCGAGACCATGTGCCAGAGGACGGCACGGTGCGCGTACCAGCTGCGGTAGCCGAGCCGCTTCATGCGCATGCACCAGTCGGCGTCTTCGAGGGCGAGCTTGTAGACCGGATCCCAGAGGCCGACCTCGCGCATCACCCGGCTCGGCACCAGCATCGCGCAGCCGTTGATGTAGGCGACCTCGCGGTCGCTGTCGTACTGGCCGCGGTCGATCTCGCCCATGCCGCGCTCGCGCGACGCCGACTCCTTGAAGCGGATGATGCCGCCGGCAGACCAGATCCGCTTGCGGTCCCAGAAGTAGTACGACTTCGGCCCGACGCAGCCGATCGTCGGATCTTCCTCGCAGACCCTGACCATCTCGGTCAGCATCGCGGGATCGGTCTCGATGTCGTTGTTGAGCAGCAGGAGGTAGTCGTAGCCGCGCTCGAGCGCCCAGCGCAGGCCGAGGTTCATGCCGCCGGCGGCCATCAGGTTCTGCTCGGTGCGAATCTGGATGACGCCGGGGAAGGCCTCGGCGATCGCCTCGTAGGAGCCGTCGGTCGAGCCGTTGTCGACGACGATCAGGTCGTAGTCGGGATAGTCGAGCTTGCTGAGGCTGGCCAGGGCCTCGAGCGTCACCTCGCGGCCGTTGTAGTTGAGGACGATGGCGGCGACTTTCGGGGGAGAGGGACGCCCCCGCCCTGGCTCTTGGTCCCTGGGGGTCCTGGTTGCCATCTTTAGCGGGAGCGCCGGAACCAGAGGGAGCCGTAGTGGGTGTCGAAGTCGAGCGGGTCGAGCGGCTTGACGCCGGGAATCTCGCTCAGCCGGTCGACGCCCGCCAGCTGGTCGTCGTGCCGGAGCAGCGCGTTCGAGATCAGGATCTCGAAGCTGTCGTTGAACGCGAAGAACCCCTGCAGCAGGGCGGCCTCGGTCCACACCCAGGGGAAGAGCCGCCGCTCGAGGTAGCGCTCGGGCGGATAGGGAAACGTATAGGGGAAGTGGATGTCGTGGGCGTGGACGACCACTCCCGGCGCCAGCCGCGGCACCACCTCCAGGTAGAGAAACGCGACCTCGCCGCCGACCTTGAGCACGTGGCTGGTGTCGATGAACAGGACGTCGCCCGCTTCGAGCCGGGCGAAGAACTCCATCGGCACGTCCTGGGCTTCCTTCACCAGCAGGCCGTCGCCGGCCAGGTCGCGCAGGCCCTGCCACGGGTGGGGCTCGATCACCCGGTGATCGCAAGCTGCGCCCTCGGCGGCGTTCCGGGCGAGGGCGGCGGCCGAGTAGTAGGTGCAGAAGCCGGAGCCGATCTCGACCATGCGCTTCGGCTTGAGATCGCGCAGCATGAAGTAGAGGAGGAACGAATCGAGGATCGTGAACCCTTCGCCGAGGCCCTTCTTCTTGACCTCGTAGTAGTCGGCCAGCTCCTCGAGCTCGCCGCCATAGGTGGCCATCAGGCGCTCGAGCCGTTCGCGCATCGGCCCGGGGTCGCGCGCGATCCCCACCATCTCGCTCGGTCTCTCCCATTGCGATCGATGCCGCTCGAGCTCGTCGTAGCCCGGCAACGGCGAGTAGAAGCCGTGCTCGTCGCGGTAGATCTGGACGCCGGTCTTCCGGTACAGCCAGTCGAGACAGCGCTTCAGAAATCGCCGGGAAGGTTCGCTCATGCTGGGGGTGGGTGCCGCTGGTGACGGCGGGACGCCAAGCATCCTATTCGAAAAAGGGGACAGGCACCATTCTCGCGGAAATGGTGCCAGTCCCCTCTTGCCTGTCCCCCTTGCGCGAGAATGGTGCCTGTCCGCATTCATTCTGGAGAGAAGGTCATGAGAACCAAGAGCGATCAGATCGACGACATGATTCGCGAAGCGCTCACCAAGGAGGAGGCCGAAGTCTTCGACCGGATGTTCGACGAGCCGTCGATCTTCGAGCTGATGACCAGCATGTTCCGGGGCAGGATGCGCTACCTGGCGGTGCTGGCGATCGTCACGGGGATCGTCCTCATGGCGGTGTCCGTCTACAGCCTGACGCGCTTCCTGAGCGCGCCCGACGTGCCCGCGATGCTGCGCTGGGGCGCGCTGATGTTCTTCAGCATCCTGGGGATTGCCGCGATGAAGATCTGGCACTGGATGGAGATGCAGCGCCACGCCCTCACCCGCGAGATCAAGCGACTCGAGCTGCGGGTGGCCAACCTCGCCGCCCGCGGCTCCTCGGGCTAAGACGCCCGCTCGCACCGACCCGGGACGCTGCAAGCGCCGCGCGGTGGCGCGATCCGATCACTCCTTGCGCCGGTTCAGGGCCGCCAGCAGGTCCTCGTGGTCGAGCACGCCCTTGTCCTCGAGCGCTCGTATGACGGCCAGCACGAGCCGGCGGGTGTCGTCGCGGGCGCCATCGGCTGGAGACCGGTGGCGCGCCTCCGCTTCGGCGATGCCGCCGTGCCGCTCGCTGCCGGCGGGTCGTGGGTAGCTCGCCCACCGCTTCTCCTCGGCGGTGGGTCCGCTGAAGAACTCGCCCGGATCGATCCCCAGATGGTCGAGAACCTCGAGCAGGGATTCGAGCGCCAGCCGCTTCTCGCCCCGCAGGGCGTCGCCGAGGTAGCCCCTGCTTCGGCCCATCTCCTTCTCGACCGCCGCGACAGACTTGTTCTGCAGATCGATCAGGTAGCGGACCCGCTTGACGACCCACTCGCGGTAGCTGGCAGGGCGGTCCATGACGGAAATCTTTGCACCGGAGCAGCCTGACGGAGAGAAACGCAGAAATAGAAGGCCGCCAGCAAATTGACAGCTGCCGCCGGGTGGAGTTAATCTGTTCAAGGCTGCATATGGCTGTCTGAAAGGCTTCCGAAGAGACCCGTGGATGGCACATCGATGACCCGAAGTCCCGGCGACTGGCTGCCCGCACCGGGGCGGGCGCTGGACGTGCTGGCGGTGGGACGCAGTGGTGACGCGATCTGCGGTCGAGTCGTGGCGACGTCGACCCGCATCCTGGTGCGCGCGGGGCTGTCGCCCGTCCGTCCGGTCGAAGGGGAGCTGTTCACCCTCGACGTCGCCCACCGCAGCCGCGAGCGCGGCTTCTGGGTGCTCGAGGGCGCGATCCGATCGCCGCGGCTCGATCCGGACGCCCTGCGCCTCGAGCCGCTGGCGCTGCTGCCGCGAGCGATCATCGAGAAGCCGGACGGGCGCCGGAGCTCGGGGCGCGGCGGCAGGATCGGCAAGAACCGGCTGCAGTACGAGCTCGACACGGTCATCCCGCGGGTTCCCGGATTCGAGGCCGACGGCCTCGAGGCGATCGAGGAGATCGCGGCCTTCTGGGGCTCGGGCGACGCCGAGCTGGCCGAGGTCCTGGCGGGCGAGCTGCTGGCCCGCGATCTCCGCTGCCTTGCGGCGCACGCGCTGCTGGGGGACTTCTTCCTGGACGGTCCTCTCGAGGAGCGCTGGACGGAGCGGGCGCTTCGGCACTACCGGGTGGGAGTGACCATCGGCGAGCTGTCGCTGGCCGGGAGCTTCGACGGCACCCTGCCTTGGCGCTGGCGAGGCAACCGGCCCTTCCTGCGCTGCCTCTACGGCTACGCGCGCTGCCTCGAGCGGGTCGGAGACGCCGGGCCGGCCCGCGACCACTTCGAGCGCCTGCTGCAGCTCGCGCCGGAAGGACCCAAGGACGTGCGCGAGGCCCTCGACGCGCCCCGCTCGAGAGGACCGCAAGGAAGCTCCCCTGCGCCCTGACGCGACACATCCGTCCCGAAGCCGGTGCGCCAGCTACGGAGGGGTTGAAAGGGGAGGGCTCTGGAGCCCCGCCGCCACAGTTTCGACCTGGCGCCAGACGCGCAGGATGTTGCCGCTGGCGATCTTGGCGATGTCGCTCTCCGTATAGCCGCGCTCGAGCAGCTCGTGGAAGAGGTTGGGCAGGTCGGCGGCGCTCTTCAGGCCGACCGGCAGGTTGTCGCCGACGCCGTCGAAGTCGGAGCCCAGGCCGACGTGATCGACCCCGACCAGGCCGACGACGTGATCGATGTGGTCGGCGACGTCGGCAACCGTGGGCCAGACCCGCTCGTGCTCCTGCCAGTAGGCCGCGATCCACTCCCTCGCCTCTTCGGTGAGCGGCTCCAACCCGCTCGCCTGGAGCGCCTTCCAGAACGCCATCCCCTGGACGTTGGCGGCCTCGGTCAGGAAGCCGTTGCCGAAGTTGACCTGCACCGTACCGCCGCCTTCGGCCAGCCGCACGATCATCTCGTCGGAGATGTTTCGCTCCCAGCCCGGTGTGAAGTGGCGGCACGACGAGTGCGACGCGATCACCGGCGCCTTCGAGACCTCGACGATCTGCCAGAACGCTTCGTCCGAAAGGTGCGAGGTATCGATCATGATCCCGAGCCGGTTCATCTCGGCGATCACCTCGTGGGCGAAGGGGCTGATCCCGTTCCACTGGCGCTCCTCGGCGTAGGAGGAGTCCGACAGGTGGTTGTTGGCGCCGTGGGTGAGTCCGATGTAGCGGATGCCGCGGTCGAAGAAGTACTGGACGTTGGCGAGCTCGCCTTCGATCGGCTCGCCGTTCTCCATCCCCATCGGCAGCGAGATCAAACCCTTGGCGAACTGCGCCTCGACCTCGTCCGGCGAGCGGGCGACGGCGAACTTGTCCGGGTGGTCGGCCTCGAGCGTCTCGATCATGCCGATCAGCTCGTCGGCCAGCTCCTTGGCGCCGCCGGACTCCTGGTAGGACGACGGGATGTAGATCGACATGAAGGGCGCATCGAGGCCCCCCTCTTTGGCGCGCTCGTAGTCGAAGTCGCGATCCCCGGTCAGCTGGCTGATGTCGGCCGGCGCCTCGCGCTGCCGGTAGGGGTAGTCGACGTGGGTGTCGACGACGAGCAGTTCGTGCGCCAGCGCCACCGCCTTCGCCTCCAGGTCCTCGGCGACGATCGGCGGGGCGGGCTTGTCGGGGCAGCCGGTCATTGCGAGAGCGATACCTGCGGCGAGGGCGAGCTTCCGGATCATAGAGGCTCCTGGCGAGGTCCGGCGGGTCGGGGTTGCCATCGTTCGGGAGGCCGCTTCAGCCGGCTTCTTCCTGCTCGGCGCTCGCGGTCGCCCTGCCCAGCCGCTTGCGCATGATCATCACCGTGCCGCCGTCGAACTCGTACGCGACCTCGTCCATGAAGCGCCGGGTGAGGAAGATGCCGCGGCCGCGCGGCTTGAGCAGGTTCTCGGGCGCCAGCGGATCGGGTATCCGGTCGGGATCGAAGCCCGCACCCTGGTCGCGAACCTCGACGGTCAGCTGACCGGCGTCGATCCGGATCGAGATCTCCACCCGCTTGCCCGAGCCGTGACCGTTGCCGTGCTCGATCGCGTTGGCCGCCGCTTCGCGGATCGCCAGCGAGGTGTGCTCGAGATAGTCGTCCGGGATCTCGACGTGCTCGAGCACCGCGCCGGAGACGGTGTCGACGAGGTCGAGATCCTCGAACCGGCTGCCGATCGTCAGCCGCACCTCTGCGGGCTCGGTCAACATTGGGGAGAGCAGTCTACCAGCCTCGCGCATGTCCGTTTGCTATCGTCGCCGCATGCCACACGACATTCCGGACTCGGAGTACGAAGCGATCGAGCGGCTGATCGCCAGCGACGACAGCCCGGTAGGAATCGACGCCAAGAAGACGCACGTCCTGATCCTGCACACGCTCAGGAGCATCGAGCAGCGGCTCGCCCGGCTGGAGGCCGCCGCGGGCGAGTCGTCGACGACGGCCCCGGCGGGCAAGGGCGACGCCGGGGCGGGTGAGAAGGTCGGGTTAGCCTGACCAGAGCCTGGGCGGGGCGATCCGACGAATCAGCTCGCGGCCGATCCGGTCGATCCGGGTGACGCCGCACAGCGCCATCGCCGCGTCGAGCTCGGCGCGCAGGATCGACAGCACGTGCTCGACCCCGGCCCGGCCGTCCACCGCCAGGCCCCAGAGCGCCGGCCGGCCGACGGCGACGGCCCGGGCGCCGAGCGCGACCGCCTTGACGACGTCGGTTCCCCGGCGGACGCCGCCGTCGATCAGCAGCTCGACCCGGCCCTCCAACGCGTCGGCGATTTCGGGCAGAACGTCCAGGGTGGCCGGCGCGGTGTCGAGCTGGCGGCCGCCGTGGTTCGAGACGATCACCCCGGTGGCGCCGCGCTCGGCCGCCAGCCGGGCGTCCTCGGGGTGGACGATGCCCTTGACCAGGACCGGCAGGTCCGAGAGCGATCGCAGCCAGTCGAGGTCGTCCCAGGTGAGCGCCGGGTCGAACGAGCACCCGACGTAGGCCGCGAGCGCCGAGCCGTCGAGGTCCTCGGGCATGCCGCCGGTGCCGGCGCGGAGGTTGCCCATCTCCAGGCCCTCCGGCAGCCGGAAGCGATTGCGCACGTCGCGCTCGCGCACCCCGAGGCCGGGGACGTCGACGGTCAGGACGATCGCCTTGCATCCGGCGTCGCGCGCGCGCTCCACCAGCGCCTTCGAGATGCCTCGATCGCGGTAGACGTAGAGCTGGAACCAGACGTCGCCGTCGCTGGCGTCGACGATCTCCTCGATCGGCCGGTTGGAGAGGGTGCTGGCGATCATCACCGTGCCGGCGGCGCCGGCCGCCGCCGCGGTGGCGCACTCGCCGTCCGGGTGGGCCATGCCGTGGAAGGCGGTCGGCGCGATCACCAGAGGCATGGAGATCGGCCGTCCCAGGAGCGTGGTCGAGAGGTCCCGGCTCGAGACGTCGCGCAGCACCCGGTAGTGGAGCTCGAGCCGATCGTAGGCGCGCTCGTTGCGCCCGAGGGTGATCTCGTCCCAGGCGCCGCCGGCGTAGTAGTCGTAGACCATCTGCGGCAGCCGCTCGCGCGCCGCCCGGTGATAGTCGCCGACGCTGATCGGCCGCTCGCCGCTCACGGCCGAGCTATCCGCCGCGAACTTGATGCGCCTCGAGGAACGTCTGCGGCTTGCTGAACACGCGGGCGATGTTCATGCCCTTGCGTAGGGCGCCCAGGCTGACCTTGCCGGTGGCCAGGGCCGCCGCCATGCCGAGGTAGGTCTGCGCCTTGCCGCGCTCCCGGTAGCGCACCTCGAGGGACCATCTCCAGAGGTCCGAGAACTCCTGGTAGAACTCCTCGAGCGGCAGCTTGGTGGGGAGCACCGTGTGGATGATGTCGAACATCTCCCAGTCTTCGGCCACGACGCCGGCCGAGACCTCGTCCCACAGATCGGTTCCCGGCAGCGGCGTCAGCACGGTGAAGCCCGAGTTGTAGGTGCCCATCCGGGCGATCCACTCCTTGAGCCGGGCGAAGTCCTCGCGGTCCCAGTCGGGATCGACGATGAAGTTGCAGGTGAAGCCGACGCCCAGCTCCTTCAAGATCTCGATCGCGCGGACGTTGTTGACCGCCTTGTTGCTCTTGTTGACCGACGCCAGGCCCTCGTCGTCGACCTTCTCGACCCCCAGGAAGATCGCCAGGTTGCCGCAGTCCTTCCACATCTCGATCAGGTCGGGGAAGCGGCAGATGATGTCGGTGCGGGTCTGGACGGTGAAGAACTTCTGGATCCCCGAGGCCTTGATCTGCTTGGCCAGCTCGCGGCCGCGCTTGACGTTCATCCAGAAGATGTCGTCGGTGATGAAGACGTTCGGCGCCTGGATCTGGCCGAGCTCCTCGACCACCCGCTCCGGCGACTTCTCGCGGAAGGTCGATTCGTGGAACTTCCAGACCGAGCAGAAGTTGCACTTGAACGGGCAGCCGCGGGCGGTCTCCATGAGCGCCAGGGGCTTGCGGAAGTTGATGTAGTAGTGCGGCGCGTACTCCTGGATCAGGTGACGCGCGGGCAGCGGCAGCTCGTCGATGTTGCGGCGCGCCGGCGCCGGTCCGGTCGGGACGAGGCCGTCGGCCGTGTTGACGTACAGGCCGGGCGCCTTCTTCAGGTCGCCGTGGCGGTCGAGGGCGTCGGCCAGCGCCGGCACCACCTCCTCGCCGTCGCCGACCGTGATCGCGTCGATCGAAGGGTCCGTGAACCATTCGGGATCGCGCGAAGCGTCGTGCCCGCCGACCACCACGAAGGCCTCGGGAAAGCGCTTGCGGATCTCGCGCGTCAGCCTGACCGTGCGGTTGCGCTCGGTGGTGAAGTTGCACTGGATGCCGATCATCTGGGGCTCGAAGGCCTCGAGCTTGGCCATGCCGCGCTCGTGGCTGTCGAGGCGCAGGTCGACGATCAGGCACTCGTGGCCGTCCTCCTCGAGCGCGCCGGCGACGCACTCGAGCCCCAGGGGCTCGACGAAGGTCAGCATCTCGAGGCCGAGGATGCCGCCGATGGGGGGTTTGACGAAGGCGGCCTTCATGATCGAACGCTCAGACTAGCATTTTCACCGGTCCGCTCGAGCCCGATCCGCTCGAGCCCGATCCAAGATGGGCTCGATCCAGGAGGCCACCGCGACGGTGGCCGGGAAGCCGAGGGTGCTGGCGGCCAGGGCCACCACCTGGAGGACCTCCTCTTCGGTGGCTCCGGCGTCGAGCGCCTTGCGAGCCGACGACGTGACCGCCCCCTGCCGCATCGCGCCGATCGCGACCGCCAGCTTCAGGAGCCGCAGCGACTTCCCGTCAGCGGGTCCCGCTTCTTCGGCCTCGCGCACGAGCTCCCAGGCCTCCCCCAGCTTGGGGAAGCGGGCGACGAAGCGTTTGTAGCTCTTCGGGGCCTTGGATTCTTCCGGCATCGGCCAGGATTCTACCTATCCGCGGCCGGCATCGGTGCGGGTGGCCTAGCGCCCTCCGCCACGCCGCCCGGTCCGCACCGGGCTACGGAGGGGCTGCAAGGGGAGGGCCCTCCCCTTGCTCCGGAAACCGCTCGAGGGCGTCGCGCAGCTTGGCAGCGGCCGCCTCGCGGCCGAGGACGTTGACGAAGCCGCCCAGCCGCGGCCCGCGCTCCTGCCGGATGAGCGCGATGTAGAGGATCCGGAAGAGCCGTCCCGGCTTGACCTCGAGCTCCTTGGCGAGGGCGAAGATCTCGGCCTGCACCGCCTCGTCCTCGGCCTCCCCCCGCTCGAGAAAGCCGGCGAAGCGCTCGATCGCCTGGCGCTCGGCGGCGGTGATCTCCTCGCCCTCCGGCGCGGTCTCGCTCATCCGCGCCACCGACTGGTAGTAGTCGAGCGCGCGCTCGATCTGATCGCGCGCCGCCGGCGAGCCGAGAACCTCGGCCGGGTACTGACCGGTGCGGGCCAGGTACTCGCCCACCGCTCGGGCGTCGGCGCTGCCGGTGCCGCCGATGATGTTGAGCAGCAGGCCGAGGTCGAGCCGCACCGGCCGCTCCTCGGGCGGCTCGAAGAAGGTCAGGAAGCGGTAGGTCTCGCGCGCGTTCTTGACGATCGGGTCTTCGGGTCCCTCGAAGTAGTAGGCCTCTTCGATCGCCCCGAGGTCGCGCGCGTACTCGGGGATGCGGCCGAGACTGACCCGCTTGGCCTGGACCGGGTTGTCGAAGAAGAGGAGGTTCAGCGACTCCCGGGGCGCGTACTGGAGCCAGCTCGTGGGCGCCAGCACGTCGCCTTTCGATTTCGAGATCTTGGCGCCGCTCTCGTCGAGGAAGAGCTCGTAGAACATGTGCGTCGGCGGCCGGGTCTCGAAGATCTCGAGGCAGATGCGGTCGCTGATCTCGGCCGACGGGATCAAGTCCTTGCCGTAGAGCTCGTAGTCGACGCCGAGCGCGAACCAGCGCGCCGCCCAGTCGATCTTCCAGGGAAACTTGCCGCCGCCTCCGAGGAGCGAGCGGCTGCCGTGCTTGCCGCACGGCTCGTTCGAGCCGACCGCTTCCGAGCAGGCGTACTCGGCCTCGGCGCTCTCGGGATCGAAGCCGAGCACCCGCGTCGAGTAGATCCGGCCGCACTGCTCGCAGATGACCATGAACGGAAACCAGTCCTTCATGGTCTCGGCGGAAAGATCCGCGGCGAGAATCTCGCGCACCGCCGCGGCCTTGGCCAGGACCGTCCGGATCGCGCCGTCGAACGTCCCCTTGCGGTACTCGGCGGAGGCCGAGCGGAAGTCGACCTCGACTCGGGCCAGCTCGGCCATCTCGCGCAGGCGCGCGTTCATGTTGCCCGAGAACGAGTCGGCCTCGCCGAACGGATCGGGAATCGCCGACAGCGGCCGGCCGAGGTGCTCTTCCAGGGCCGCGGGAAAGCCGCTCGGCACCCGCCGCAGGCCGTCCATGTCGTCGGAGAACGCGAGGATGGTCGGCTCGAAGCCGCGCCGGCGGATCGCCTCGGCGACGAACGCCGTGCGCACGATCTCGCCGAAAGTGCCGAGATGCGGCGGCCCCGAGGGCCCGTAGCCGGTCTCGAGCGTGACCGGCCCGGGCTTCCCCAGCCGCCGGGCGAGCTTCTCGGCCTCGGCGTTGGGCCAGAGAGGATAGTTCTTCTGGGTGCCGCCTCGGCGGCGGCCGTCCGGTCCGGTCATCGAGACCGGAGTTTAGCGCCGCCGGGCCTCAGTCGTCGCTCAGGCCGAACTCGAGGCAGGCGGCCCGCGAGACCCGGGTGCCGCCGAAGCCGGCGTTGATCTCGACGCCTTCGGCGGTGATGTAGGCGGTGCCGCCGATCGAGTCGCCGGCGCCGAGCCTCTCGGTCATGCCGCGCACCTCGGCGTGAATGGCGGTCCCGTCCTCGTCCAGGAAGTCGAGGGTGCCGATCCACTGGTTGCGCCGCGGCCGCTTCTGGACGAACTCCCAGGGGCCGCAGTCACCGGCCTCGGTGCACATCTCCTTCCGGTAGAAGCGGAGGCAGGCGGGCGCGGCGTCGATCTCGCCGGTCTCGGGATCGGCCATGATCAGTACGACGGCGTAGTGCTTGCCCATGGGGGGCGCGGCGACGGCCGGGGCGCCGGCGAGCGCGAGGACCGCGCCGGCGATCAGGACGGCGATGAGTGTGGACGGCTGTCGGCGATGCTTCATCGTGTACCTCCAAGCTCCTGCGGCTCGTTGTGGTGAACTCTCGGAGCCAGCGTTTCAACAGCTCCGGTGGCCGCGAAACACTCGATCGTGCGGTCTTCGTGCCGCCTCGCGGGGTCGCGCGCCCGGAGGCGCGACCCCACGCAGGGGCCAGCCCAATGGGGGCGCCGGTTGATCGGATCTCCCCCCACACCCTCGATCCCTCTCCACCCCTCACGGGGGGAGAGGGACGCCGTTCGACCGGATCTCCCCCCTCACCCTCGATCCCTCTCCACCCCTCACGGGGGGAGAGG
>JBFGLX010000088.1:0-11425 GCA_041575955.1 Thermoanaerobaculia bacterium | reverse complement strand
GACCTGGAGCAGCATCTCGACGACTGCCCGTCCTGCCGGCACCGGCTCGAAGGGCTGCGCCGCGTCGTCGCCCGGCTCCGCCGACTCGAGCAGCAGGCGCCGCCCGCGGACCTGGCCTCACTGGTGGAGCGGCGGGTGGCAGCCGAAGCCGATCGCGCCGGGCTGCGAGCGCGGCTGGAGCGGACGGCCAGGACGATCTTCGTGCAGCCGTCGCTGACGCCCGTCTTCGGCCTGGTGGTGGCGCTGGCGCTGATCCTCTACCTGTTCAGCTTCGCGGTCGCCCGCGATCGGGCGACCGGCACCCGGCTGGTGGTGCCGTCCGCCGAGACTTCGCCGTCGGGCGAGACCGTGCGCATGATCGAGGGCCGGGACTTCTTGCGGGTCGACGCCGTCTGGGTCGAGCGGGGACTGGGAGCGGCGGCGCCGGAGGCGGTGCTCGAGTTCACCGCCGACTCCCCGGCGCCGCCCGCGCTGGCGCCGTTCGCGCGGCTCGGCGGGCGGGTCCGCCTCGCCCACGAGGGGCACGTCGTGGAGCTGGTGTTCTCGGGATCGCCGTAGGTTCCACCCTCTGCGCGACCCTCCAGGTCAACTCGAAGGCGAGCCGGCGGGGGCGATGCTCTCGATCGTCATCTCGTCGCCGAAGAGATCGACACCGTCGCCCGGCGACTTGCCGAGCAGCTTCCTGGCCAGGTCGGATTCGTACGAGACGATGTTCTCCTCCGGGCGGCTCTCCCACGGACCGAGGATGGTGATGCTCTTGCGGTCGCCGTTCGAGCCGCGCAGCGCGACGCGGGCGCCGACCCGCACCTCCGAGCCGTCGACCGTGGTCAGGTCGATCGGCTGTACCCGCCGCAGAGCGCCGTCGAGCTTGGCGACCCGGGCGGAGAGGTACTCGTGGCGCTGGCGCGCCGACTTGTACTCGAAGTTCTCGCGCAGATCGCCGAGCTCGCGCGCCTCTTCGATCGCCTTGCGATTGGCGGGGATGTCCACTTCGAGCAGCTCCTTGAGCTCGGCGCGCCGCGCTTCGATCGAGGCGGCGGTGGCGTAGAGGCCGGCGACCGGCTCGCGGCGCAGGCGGGGAAAGCGCATGTGCAGCGCGGTCTCGAGACGCTCGCGCTGGTACTCCTCGAGGTGCGCCCGCCGGAGCGCGTCCTCGGCCGCCTCGGCCTGCTCGTCGGCCACCCGCGAGATCAGGACCGCCAGGCAGTTGCCGTCGGAGACCAGCTGCTTGAGCCGGCTCTTGTAGGGCGCGAACTCGGGCCGCTCGCCGACCGACGGGATCATCTGCATAAGCCGGCTCGGACTCTTGTCGACGAGCAGGTCGTCGCCACCGATGCGCTCGGCCGCCCAGACGAACAGGGCGGGCTGGCGGCGGGGCTGCGACAGGGTGGCGTCGAGCAGCGCATCGAGGGCTCGCGGATCGGCGGCGCGCAGTTCCTCGGCCAGGTAGTCGAGCAGCTTGGGCTCGCTCTCCCGGCCGAGCAGGCGGAGAAAGAGATCGTCCCAGTCCGGACGCTTGCGGACCAGCGCCAGCGCCTCCCGGCGCAGCGTCTTGTCTCCGATCTCGAGGATCCACTCCGTGGGGTCCTTGCCGCCTATGACCAGCGCCTCGGTGCTCCAGGGCGAGTCCTCGGCCGCGAGCCCTTGCCGCTCCAGCTCCGAGGCGACGGCGAATGCGACCTCGGGCTCGCGGGTGGCGCGCGCGGCGCCGAGCTCGCCCAGCCGATCGCTCATCGAGCGCCCGAGCTCGGCATCCCGTCCGGCCTCCTTGCGGAAGATCTTCAGCTTCCTGTCGAGCTTGGCGCGCCGGAACTGCTCGAGCACCGCCTCGCCGGCGGCGGCATCCGTATGCGCCCAGCGATAGGTCCGCTTGGCCCCCGTGCCCTCGGTGACCAGCTGGCGGTGCTTGCGCGCCGCCGTCCACCACGAGCTCCACGGCTTCGAGCCGAGCAGCCCGTTGACCGCCTGCTTGATCTCGCTCGCCTGCAGGGGCCGGTCGGAGCTCTCCAGGAGCTGTCTCAGCAGCTCGCTCGGCTCGAGCGTCTCGAGCTCTTCGGGCGACTCGAGCTTACGGCGGAGGAAGTGGTCCTCGGCGAGCGGCGCCAGGAGCTTGCCGGCGGCTTTGAAGCCGACCCGGATCTCGCCCACTCCGGCGAAATCGATCTTGAAGCTCGCCAGCTCCAGGTTGACCTCGACGATCCTGCCGACGCCCTTGCCCTCCATCGCTACCACGCTGTTCATCTCGAACTGCATCATTTGCCTCAGGTTCTCTACCTTGCTCCAGGTTCGTGGAATGTCGTCGACCGCGCGATGCAGGCCGACGAGCTCGATCAGGCCACCGAGGCTCGGCAAGCCCTCGTAGATTCTCTCGAGCGTCGAGAGGATCTCGGCGTGCGGCTTGTCGCCCGCCGGATGGAGCTCGCCGGCGCGCTCCATCAGCTCCAGCCGCCGCTCCCAATCGCCCGACTTCCGGAGCTGCTCGTCTACCAGCTCGAGCAGCAGTCGTGCCCGATCGCTCTGACCGGCGCCGGCGAGCGAGCGCGCCACCGCGACGAAGTACTCGATCTGGCTCGAATCCTCGTCCAGCCGCGCCAGCCAGTCGTCCTCGACGGCGGCGAAGTCGGAGCGCTCGATGGCTTTACGGAGGTTGCGAGAGAGGGTCATGGCCGGACAGGCTAGACTATCTCACTGCGGGATTCGATGGAGATGGACGATCTGGCCACCACCCTGCGGAACGCCGCGCCGGCGGAGCTCGCGGAGCTCGTGCGCAAACGGGGCGGCGAGCTGAGCCCCGATGCCGTGCGCCACGTGCTCCACAACAGCTACGTCGACACCCAGCTGATCGACGACCTGCTCGAGCAGCCGCGCCTGCGCAAGCACTACGAGGTGCGCCGGCAGATCGCCTCTCACCCGCGCACCCGCCAGGCGCGTGCCGTGGGTCTGGTCGCCGGTCTCTACTGGCGCGACCTGCTGCGCATCGGTGCCGACAGCCGGGTGAAGCCGGCCGTGCGGCGGGCGGCCGATCTGCGGCTGGCGGAGCGCTTCGGCCGGCTGTCGATCGGCGAGAAGGTGGTCGTCGCCCGCGAGGCGGGTCCCGGGCTCATTCCCAGGCTGCTCGGGCGCGAGGAGCCGCGGGTGGTACGGGCGCTGCTCGAGAACCCGCGGCTCACCGAGCCGATGCTCGCGCCGCTCGTGGCCAATCCCGTGGCGCCGCCGCGGGTCTTGCGCCTGATTGCCGAAGACCGGCGCTGGGGCACCCGCTACTCGACCCTGCTGGCGCTCTGTCTCAACCCGGCGACACCCGCCGATCTGGCGATCTCGAAACTGCCGGCCCTGCGCAAGCCGGACCGCCGCGCCGTGGCGCGGGACATCCGGGTCGCCGACAAGGTGCGCCGCCGCGCTGCCCTGTTGGCCGGCATAGGCTAGTATCGGGCGCGGCGAGGCTCGATCGAAACACAGCAGATTCAGCCATTTCCAGCAGATGCAATCAGGCGCGAACAGCAGGCTGCCTCCCTGGCAGCCGGACGGTCGGGACGGGGACGGGCTGACCTTCGGCTCCTGGCTGCGGCGCGAGCGGGAGATCCGCGAGATTCCCCTGCACGAGATCGCCGAGGTCACCAAGATCAGCATCCGCTACCTGGAGGCGCTCGAGCAGGACCGCTTCGACGTTCTGCCGGCGCCGGTCTTCGCCAAGGGCTTCCTCAAGGAGTACGCGCGCTACGTCGGCCTCGATCCCGACGACGTCATCAACTCCTATCTGACCACCCAGCAGGCCGCGCAGGGCGCCGTCGAGGAGGAGCCGCCCGAGATCCCGACCGGCTCGCGATCGTCGGCGACCCTGCTGGGCACCGGCATCGTTCTGCTGCTGGCCGTCGTCGCCGCCCTGATCTTCTATTCGGAGCGGTTCGGAGGCGACGCTCGCGAGACGCCGCCGCCACCGATCGCCGCGCCGCCCCTGGTGGCGCCGCCCGCCCCGGAGGTGGTCGAGCCGGGCGTGGCCGTCCCCGAGATTCCGCTCGTGGTGACCATGGACTTCACCGAGGACTGCTGGGTCGAGGTGGTGGTGGACGGCCAGAGGCGCATCAGCGAGCTGCACGTCCAGGGCGAGTCGGTGCGCATCGAGGCCGAGGCCCAGGTGGTGCTGACTCTCGGCAATCCGGGCGGAGTGCGCATCGAGGCCAATGGCAAGCCCTTCGAACCCGGAGTGCGCACCGACCGGGTCGCTCGGGACATCGTCATCGCACTCGACGGCGGCGACGGGGGCGCCGAGGGCCCGAGTTGAGCGGGTCGGAAGAGCCGTCTCCCCAGCACTCGGAGCTCATCGAGCAGGTCCTGTCGGGTGAGAAGCCCGAGCTCCAGCGGCTGGCGGCGGAGGGCCTCCTGCCGCTTCCGCCTACACAGCTCACCTGGCTGCAGGTGGTGCTGGCGGAAGGCGCGGGGGGCAGTGCGGCGCTCGTGGCGGGCGAGTCGCTCAAGTCGATGGAGCCGAGCGTGCTTGCCGGGATCATCACCGACGGCCTGCGGGTGGGAGCGCTGAGCTGGCTGGGCCAGAACGTGGAGCACCCGGTGGTGCTCGAGGCGGTCATCCGTCGCCCGGACGTGCCCCGATCGCTGCTCGAGTTCATGGCCCCGACGCTGAGCCCCGAGCTCCAGGAGCTGCTGCTGCTCCGGCAGGACGCGATCGTCGAGCTGCCGTCGATCCTCGATGCGCTCGAAGCCAACCCGCGGCTCAGCACCTATTCGCGCCGCCGGGTCGGGGAGTACCGGCGCCACCTGCTGCGCGCGGAGCCGGCGGCCGACGAGGAGGAAGAAGTCGCCGAGGAAGTGGACGAGGGGGCGATCGAGGAGGCGACCGACGAGGAGGTCGAGGAGGCGATCCTGGTCGCCCGTTCCGAGCCGGCGGCGGGCGAGAAAGACGAGATCACCGGCCTCAGCGAGTCGCAGCTGCGCACGCTGCCGCTGCCGGTCCGCCTGAAGCTGAGCCGCCGGGCGCCGCGCGCGCTGCGCTCGATCCTGATCCGCGACTCCAACGCCACGGTGGCGGTCTCGGTGCTCGAGAACAACCCGATGTCCGATAGCGAGCTCGAACAGATCGCCCGCAGCCGGGCGGTGGTCGACGACGTGCTGCGGGCGATCGCCAGGAATCGGGCCTGGATCCGCAAGTACCCGATCGCGGTGGCGCTGGTCAAGAACCCGCGAACCCAGGTCGGCATCGCGATCCGACTGGCCTCCAGGCTGTCGGTGCGCGATCTGCGGGCGGTCGCCAAGGACCGCAACGTCGCGCACGCCGTGCGCTCCGCCTGTGAGAGGTTGTATAAACTCAAGCTTTCCTGACGAACATGAGCAAGGACTACTACGCCATTCTCGGAATTCCGAGGAACGCAACGGGGGCGCAGGTGCGCACGCGTTTCCTGGAGCTGGCCCGGCTCCAGCATCCCGATCGATTTCAGGGCGAGGCCAAGGTCAAGGCGGAGGCCGACTTCCAGGAGATCACCCAGGCCTTCAACATCTTGAGCGACCCGGTCCGGCGGCGGGAGGTCGACGCCGGGCTGGCGCAGCCGGAGCCGCCGGCGGCGGTCGAAGACAAGAACGAGGCCGCCAAGGTCTACCTGCGGCGCGGCATCAAGGCCTACCGGCAGCGGAACTACGTCGAGGCGGCGGACAGCTTCGAGCGCGCGACCGCGGCGGATCCGCGCGACGCCCGGGCCTGGAGCTACCTGGCGCAGACCTGCGAGCACCAGAAACGGTGGTGGGTGAAGGCGCGCAAGGCCGCGGCCCGGGCCTGCCAGCTCGAACCGATGAACGCCACCTATCTCAAGCTGGCCGGACGCATCTTCGCCCGGGCCGAGATGTACGAGCGGGCGGAGAAGTACTACGTCGCGGCGCAGGACTGGGGGGACAAGGACGCCGCGGTCGAAGCCGCTCTGGCCGACATCAGGCGCCACAAGAAGAAGTCGGGCGGCGGGCTGTTCGGGGGATGACGCTGCGAATCCGAGCCTGCGGTCTTTCCGACGTGGGTCGGAGCCGAGCGGTCAACGAAGACTCGTTCGTCATCGAATCTGGCCTCGGGCTCTTTCTGGTGGCCGACGGCATGGGGGGGCACGGCCATGGCGACGTCGCCTCCCGCCTCGCGGTCGACACGATTCGGGCCTCGCTGCGCCGCGACCGCGACGACTCGGGCTGGCGGGCGGTCCTGCGCCGGCTCGCCGGCCGGCCGCCGCGCCTCGGCCCCGAGAGTCTGCGGCGGGCGTTCGTGCTCGCCAACGAGCGGCTGCTACAAGCCGTCGACGAGGAGCAGGCGCTGGCCGGAATGGGCACGACCGTGGTCGCCTTCCTGGCCGTCGACTCCCGCGCCGCCGTCGCCCACGTCGGCGACAGCCGCGCCTACCGGCTGCGCGGCGGCCAGCTCGACCTGCTGACCCACGACCACACCTGGGTGGCCGAGCAGGTGACGGCCGGCAATCTCTCCGAGGACCAGGCGCGAGTCCATCCGTTCAAGAGCGTGGTGACCCGTGCGCTGGGCGGCGAGCGCGAGGTGACCGTCGAGCTGCTCGAGGTCGACGTCGTGCCCGGCGATCTCTATCTGCTCTGCTCCGATGGCCTGACCGGCATGTTGTCCGACGAGCAGATCCACCGGCGGCTGCTCGGATCGGACTCGCTGGCGTCGCTCTGTGCCGGCCTGGTGGCGGACGCCAATCAGAGCGGCGGCCGCGACAACATCACCGCCCTGGCGCTGGCCGCCGAGGTTCGCTAGCGAAGCTCCGCCGCACCCGCGCTCGGCCCGGCGCCGCTGGGACTCGGCGCGCTCGCTAGCCGCCGAGCCGGTAGCCCTGACGGGCGCGGACGCGGAACGTCGGGTTGACGGTCTTGACCGACACCCTGCGATAGTCGTCCTTGCTCGCTTCGGCCTGGGTGTACTCGGAGCGGTAGCTCAGCAGGTAGTAGCCGTTGTTGTCCTCCGCGATCTGACGGAGGGGGTCCCGGAAGTTGACGAAGTTGGAGAAGTAGCGGCCGCCGGTGTCGTCCGAGAGGACGCTCAGGCCGTTTTGAAGCTTGGCGATGTCCGGATCGTCGTCCGAGGCGTCCTTGAGAATCGAGATCGAGTAGACGGCGACGTTGTTGTCGTTGAGCCGCTCCATGAGCGATCCGTAGTAGCGCGAGTCGGGCGTGTAGGTCCCCGGGGTCTGGCCGACGATGCCCGCTTCGTCGAGGCCGCCGCCGCCGACGGCAGCGTCGCCGAGGCCGATGGAGAACAGCAGGAGGTTCTTGCGGCCGGTGATGTAGCCGGCGGCCTCGCCGACGGTGTCGAGCGCCGAGAACATGCGCTTCGACGCCTTGTCGAGCGCGGCGCCCCGCGGCAGGTTCTGGGCCAGCGAGGGACCCTCGTGGTCGGCGACCCGCGACTCCCACAGGTCGCCGGGCTTCTTGCCCTTGGCCAGCATGTTCAGGGCGCGCACGATCTTCTCGTTGTCGGTGGTGAAGTCCTGATAGACCAGCAGGCGCGCGTCCCATCCGAGCACCGCCACCCAGTCGTTCGGCAGCAGCTCCGAGTGGGCCCAGTCCTTGACCTTGCGCACCGCGTCGAGCTGATTGGCGGCGAAGCTCGAATCGTAGTAGCGCGACTCCTCGAAGAAGAGGATGAAGAAGCGATCCACCGGCACCTGGCCGCGCTCGACCCCCATGCGCTCGGCGAGGTCGGCGCTGTCTACGAAGCGCCGGTTGCTGTAGAAGGTCGCGCTGTTGACGGTGACCGGCGCCCCCTTCTCCTCGACGATGAAGTCGGTCGGCTCGAGGCCGAGGATGACGTTGCCCTTGGTGTCGGTGACCAGGACGTCGAGCAGCACCTCGGTCACGTTGATCTGCTCGCCGAAGCCGGCGCTGGTCCCTTCCTGGGCACGCGCTCCGGCGGGCAGCAGAAGAACGATCAGGCCGATCGCTCCGAACAGGGTCTGGGTACGGCGTTTCGTGCGCATGTCTGGTGCTCCTCTCGGGTATGTCGATAGGGCTAGCAAAAGCGGTGCCGGCCCCTGAGGCCAACCAACCCCGAGAAAACGTCCCAATCCGAGGACAACCCGCACCCGTCTACCCATAAACCCGGTAGAAGCCGCCGCCCTCGACCGCACGGTCGAAGGCCGGCGACGGCCGGTAGCGGTCGCCGGCTTCGGTCACCAGGCGCGCCATCGTCTCCCGGAGCGCGCCCATGCCCTGCTGGTCCGCCCATCGGCACAGGCCGCCCCGGAAGGGCGGAAAGCCGGTGCCCATGATCATCGCCAGGTCGAGGTCGGAGGCGGTGCTCACCACGCCCTCTTCCAGGCAGCGTGCGGCCTCGTTGACCATCGGCAGGAGCACCCGGTCGGCGATGCGGACCGCGTTCGGCTCGGCGACCGTCGGCCGGATTCCGAGCAGGTCGTAGACCGCCCTGTCCGGCTCCTGCCGTTTGCCGCCCGAGTACTTGTAGAAGCCGCTGCCCGATTTCGCGCCCAGGCGGCCGGCCTCGACCAGGCGGTCGAACCAGGCGGGGAAGGCGAGCCGGTCGCCGAACGCCTCGGCCAGGATCTTGCCGACGTGCACCGCCGTGTCGATGCCGACCTCGTCGATCAGGGTCAACGGGCCCATCGGCATGCCCCACTCGCGAATGGCGCGGTCGAGACCCTCGATCGAGTGACCTTCGTCGAGCAGCCAGAGCGCCTCGGCCATGGTGAACCCGAGCAGCCGGTTGACCAGAAAACCGGGACCGTCCTTGACCACCACCGCGGTCTTGCCAAGCCGGCGCGCGAACGCCACCACGACCTGGGCGGCCTCGGGCGAGGTGCGGCTGCCGGCGATCACCTCGACCAGCGGCATCTTGCTCACCGGATTGAAGAAGTGCATGCCGACGCAGCGCTCCGGCCGCTCCATCTCGGCGCTGATCAGGTCGATCGAGATCGACGAGGTGTTGCTGGCCAGGATCGCGTCGCCGCCGGTCACGCGCTCGAGGTCGGCGAAGACCTTGCGCTTGACGTCGAGCCTCTCGACCACCGCTTCGATCACCAGATCGACGCCGCCGAAGCCCGAGTAGTCGAGGGCCGGGCGCAGCAGCGCCATCTTGCGGGCCGCCTCCGAGCGGGCGAGCCAGCGGCGGCGCACCTGCTTGTCGAACAGGTCGCTCGCGACTTCCAGGCCCTGCGCCAGAGCGTCTTCCTGGATGTCCTTGATGCGCACCGTCAGGCCGGCCTTGTCGGCGATGATCTGGGCGATGCCGCCGCCCATGACGCCGGCGCCCAGGACCGCGGTCGAGCCGACCGGGCGCGCCTCCGCGGCGGCGCCGTTGCGCTTCGAGGCTTCCATCATGTGGAACAGGTGGACCAGGTTCTTGCACACTGGCGAGACGGCGAGCTCGACCTCGGCCCGAGCTTCGGCGGCGAAGCCGGCGTCCGCGCCCCGGGCGAGGCCGGTGGCGATGACCTCGATGGCGCGCAGCGGCGCCGGGTAGTTGCCTCCGGTCCGCGCCAGCACCTGCTTGCGCGCCTGATCGAGAACGACCTTGCGGCCGAGCGGGTTGCCCTCGAGCAGCCGGCGCTTGAAATCGGCCTTGCGCGGCCGCGGGGCGCGGCCGGCGATGACCGCGCGCGCGAACTCGCGCACTTCGTGACCGAAGGCCGGATCGGGGACCAGGGCGTCGGCGAGGCCGAGCTTGAAGGCCTTCTTCGGACGCACGGCCTTGCCCGCCAGAATGATGTCGAGAGCGGCGGTGAGGCCGATCTTGCGCGGCAGCCGGACGCAGCCGCCCCAGGCCGGCACGATGCCGAGCTTGGTCTCCGGCAGCCCGATGCGGACGTCCTCGCGATCGCTGATCACGATGTAGTCCGAGGCCAGCGCGATCTCGGTGCCGCCGCCCATGCAGGCGCCGCGCACCGCCGCCACGGTCGGGAACGGCAGGCTCTCCCATCGCGAGAAGATGCCCTGGACGGTGAGCACCGCCTCCTCGATCTCCTTGCCGTCGGTGATGCGCGCGATCTCGTCGACGTCGGCGCCGGCGATGAAGGTGGTCGGCTTGCCCGAGAGCAGCACCAGGCAGCGGATGTCGTCGCGCCCGGGCAGCGACTCGACGATTTCGCCGAGCTCCGCGATCACCGCGCGATTGAAGACGTTGACGCTCTTGCCGGGGGCGTCGAAGGTCAGCGTGGCGAGGCCGTCGTCGCCGACCCGAAGGTCGAACGCGTGCCCCGTGGTGTCGCCGGTACCAGGCATCTGCAAGTCCTCACTTCCTGGCGGTTGAGTCGAATCGCGCCGCGCACCTGCATCGGTCCCCGCCACTCGGACCGGTAGGAGGCGAGGCTGCGCTAGTCACGGCTCGCACCCGCCTCCGCCGCGGCGTAGAGGGCGTCGATGCGATCGCCGTACTTGTCGTTGATCACCCGGCGCTTGATCTTCTGGGTCGGGGTCAGCTCGCCGGACTCGATCGTCCACTCGCTGTCGAGCAAAGCCCAGGCGTGCACCCGCTCGTACTTCGCGAGCTGGCCGTTGATCGCGGCCACCTCGGCGGTGAAGAGCTCGCGCACCCGGGGGTCGCCCACCAGTGCGGCGGCTTCGTCCGGCAGGTCCCTGCCGGACGCCCAGGCCTTCAAGGTCTCGAAATCGGGCACCAGCAGGGCCGACAGGAACTTGCGCCGGTCGCCGATGACGATCGCCTGCTCGATGAAGCGGCTCGACTTGAGCGCGTTCTCGATCGGCGCCGGGGCGATGTTCTTGCCGTACGCGTTGACGATCAGCTCCTTCTTGCGGTCGGTGATCTTCAGGTAGCCGTCGGGGTCGAGCTCGCCGATGTCGCCGGTGTGGAACCAGCCGTCGGCGTCGATCGCCTCCGCGGTGGCCTCGGGGAGGTTGTAGTAGCCCTTCATGATGTTCGGCCCGCGCGCCAGGATCTCGCCGTCGGCGGCGATCCGCAGCTCGACGCCCTCGATCGCCGGCCCGACCGTTCCCAGCCGCGCCTGGTGGCGGCGGTTGACGGTCAGCACCGGCGAGGTCTCGGTGAGGCCGTAGCCCTCGTAGATCTCGATGCCGGCGCTCCAGAAGAAGGCGGCGACGTCCTGGCCGAGCGGCGCGCCGCCCGACGTCGCGAAGACGAAGCGGCCGCCGAGGCGGTCGCGGATCTTGTCGAAGACGAGCTTGTCGGCGAGCGTCAGCTTGAGCCCCGCCAGCCCGGGCGGCCGCTCGCCGCGCAGGCGGTAGGGGAGGGCCGCGTGGCCGGTCTGAACCGCCCAGTCGAAGATGGCCTGGCGCAGCTTCGAGCTCTTGGCGACGTTCTCGCGCACCTTGCCGAGCACCTTCTCGTAGACCCGCGGCACCGAGACGAAGACGTGCGGCCGGACCTCGCCCAGGTTCTCTCCGACCTTCTGCACCGATTCGGCGTAGGCGATGGTGGCGCCGCGCGAGAAGTAGACGT
>JBFGLX010000087.1:0-11442 GCA_041575955.1 Thermoanaerobaculia bacterium | reverse complement strand
GGGCATCGACGGGTCTGATGTAGGAATCTACGGACATATCTCCACCTCCAGCAGCTCGAACGCTGCTTTCGATGCCGGTGGGCGCCGAGAGGTTTCGCGCGGCCGCCTACTGCGCCCGGATGTCGTAGGCGAACAGGTTGTCCTGCTCGCGCAGGTAGAGCTTGCCGCCGGAGATCACCGGGTGCGACCAGCTCTCGCGCTCGACGTCGGGAATCTCGAACGTGCCGTGCTCGCGGTAGGCCTCGGGCGTCGCCTCGACCAGGATCATGCGACCGTCCTGGTAGCGAAAGTAGATCCGGCCGTCGGCGTAGCTGATCGCGGCCGAGCTCTGTCCCCGGTTGCGCTCCGGCCCCCAGGCCACTGCGCCGTCCTCGAGCCGGACGGCGACCGGGAAGCCCTTGTTGTGGCCGGTGCCGGTGTAGACGTGGCCGGCGTGCAGGATGAGGCCGCCGTGGTGGTTCTGCATGGTCTTGGGATCGAGGAAGTAGACCTCCTCGACGTCGACGCCGCCCTCGGCGGCGGCGCTCAGCTTGAGCAGCGCCGAGCCGGTGTCGTAGCCGCTCGAGGTGAACACGTAGTCGCCGTGAACGAGCGGCGTGGGGATGTTGGCGATGTCGTTCGCCACCCGGTTGTAGCCCCAGAGGTACTTGCCGCTCTCGGCCTCGATGCCGATCACGCCGCGGCCGATCAGCTGCACGTACTGCTTGACGCCGCCGCCGTTCGAGATCACCACCGACGAGTAGGCCGCGCCGTAGGCGCCCTGCGAGCCGATCCGGCGGATCGGCGCCTTCCAGATCTCCGCGCCGGTCATCTTGTCGAGCGCCACCAGCGCCGCCGCGGTGATCCCCGGGGTGACGATCACCCGATCGCCGTCCACCAGCGGCGACTCGGCGTACTTCCAATCGGTGGTGCCCATCGCCTGCATCATGTGGCTGCCGAAGTCTCCGGGCAGCGAGCGGCGCCAGACCTCCGTGCCGTC
Source organism: Thermoanaerobaculia bacterium (assembly GCA_041575955.1). GTDB lineage: Bacteria > Acidobacteriota > Thermoanaerobaculia > Multivoradales > JAHEKO01 > JAHEKO01. Next base: position 10,463 of record JBFGLX010000087.1, on the reverse strand, counting down.
GGCGGCCTTCAGGCAGATGATCTCGCCCTCGGTGCTCATCACGTAGACGCGCTCACCGTCGACCGTGGGCGTCGAGCGCGGGCCGAGGTAGTGGTCGTCCCAGGACGGTCCGATGCGCGTCTTCCAGAGCAGCGCGCCCCCTTCCCGGTCGAGCGCCAGCGCGTGCTGACCATCTTCGAAATCACCCAGGGTGTAGATCCGTCCACCCGCGACCGCGAGGCTCGAGTAGCCGGCGCCGAGACCGCTCGCCCGCCAGGCCAGCGGTGGGCCCGATTCCGGCCACGATTGCAGCAGGCCGGTTTCGGCGGATCTGCCGTCGCGGTTGGGGCCGCGCCACTGCGGCCAATCGTCGGCGGTCAGGGGGTTCAGGCTCAGGGCGGCAAGCAGAGCGGTCGCGGTCGCAATCCTCATCTTTTCTCCAGTCGGTTCAGATCTGGGCGCACGTCTCTAGGAACGAAAAAAAGCGCCGGAAGTTGCCTGAACCGCCGATCCTACGATGTTCGGGAGGCGGGTGCTAGGATTACCGCTTCCCTCCGGCTTGGATGGGAGCACGCCTGATGTCGCAGCTCGGAATGACCCTCGAGGAGATTCGCGCCTTCGCGGGTGAAGGCGAGATCGTCGGCACGCCGAGCGTCTGGTGCAGGTCGGTCGCTTCGCTCGAGACGGCCGGCGAGGAGCAGCTCTCGTTCGTCAAGGACCAGCGCTTCTTCGAGGCGGCGCGCCGGAGCGGCGCCGGCGCGCTGCTGGTGCCGGCCCGCATCCCCGATCTCGACACCCCGCAATTGGTGGTCGGGGCACCGTACGAGGTCTTCGGCCGGCTGCTGGCCAAGATCGCCGTCGACAAGCGGCGCCTGCCGCCCGGCGTCCACCCCCGGGCGCTGGTCGATCCGAGCGCCGAGATCGGCGCCGACTGCGTCATCGGCGCCGGCGCCGTCGTCCGCGAGGAGGTCGCCCTCGGCGATCGGAGCGTCCTCTACCCCGGCGTCTACGTCGGTCAGCGCTCGGCGATCGGCGCCGACTGCGTGCTCCATCCCAACGTGGTCGTGATGGAGGACGTCGAGATCGGCGACCGGGTCGTGATCCACGGCGGCAGCGTCGTCGGCGCCGACGGCTACGGCTATCTTCAAGTCGAGGGCCGCCATCGCAAGATTCCCCAGGTCGGACGCATCACCATCGGCGACGACGTCGAGATCGGCGCGCTGGTGACGATCGATCGCGCGACCTTCGACACGACGGCGATCGGCCGCGGCACCAAGATCGGCGACCTCTGCCACGTCGCCCACAACTGCCGGGTGGGCGAGGACGTCCTGCTGCTGCCGACCGTCGCCGTCTCCGGCTCGGTGACCATCGGCGACCGGGCGGTCTTCGCCGGGCGCGCCGGTTGCGCCGACAACCTGAGCATCGGTGAGGGCGCGACCGTGGCGGCGACGTCGGTCGCCTATCACGACGTGCCCGCCGGCACCGCGGTGTGGGGCAACCCGGCGCGCGAGAAGTCGCTGGAGATGCGCATCCAGTCCGCGCTCCGGCGGCTCCCTGACCTGCTGCGAGACATGCGGGCGGTGAAGAAGAGGCTGGGTCTATAGAATGAGCGGCCGCCGCGAGGCCCGCCCTGGGATGGACTGAAACGATGACCGCGAGAGTCTCCTCCGTAATCGTCGGCACGGGCAGCTATATCCCGCCCCGGCGGATCACCAACAGCGACTTCCTCGAGGCCGCGTTCTTCGAGGACTACGACAAGCCCTACGACCCGTCCAACAACGGCAAGATCGTCGAGAAGTTCAGCGGCATCACCGACATCATCGAGCGCCGCTACGTCGACGACGGTCTGCAGGCCTCCGACATCGCGGCGGCCTCGGCCACCGCGGCCCTCGACTCGTCGGGCATCGACCGCGAGAGCCTCGACTACGTCATCGTCGCCCATAACTTCGGCGACGTGCGGGCCGACAACCCGAGATCCGACTTCGTGCCCAGCCTGGCGGCCCGGGTCAAGCAGAAGCTCGCGATCGAAAACCCCAGGTGCATCGCCTACGACCTGCCGTTCGGCTGTCCCGGCTGGCTCCAGGGCATGATCCAGGCGGACTACTTCCTGCGCTCCGGAGACGCCCGGCGGGCGCTGGTCATCGGCACCGAGACCCTGTCGCGGGTGTCGGATCCCCACGACCGCGACAGCATGCTCTATTCGGACGGCGCCGGCAGCGCCATCCTGGAGGCCCGCAACGGCTCGCGGCGCACCGGGATCCTGGCGCACTCCGCGCGCTCCGACACCCTGGCCCACGCCGAGCTCATGTGGATGGGCCGGTCGTACAGCCCCGAGTACCGCGACGACAGCCTGTTCCTCAAGATGCACGGGCGCAAGCTCTACGAGTACGCGGTGACCACCGTGCCGGGCGTCGTCGCCGAGAGCCTCGAGAAGGCCGGCTTCGCGCTCGGCGACGTCGACAAGATCCTCGTCCACCAGGCCAACGCCAAGATGAACGACGCGATCCTCAAGCGGCTGTTCAAGCAGGCGGGGATCGACGAGATTCCGGCCGGCTTGATGCCGATGACCGTCTCCTACCTGGGCAACAGCTCGGTCGCGACGCTGCCGACCCTGCTCGACCTGATCGTCCGCGGCGACCTGGAGGACCAGCGCCTCGACAGCGGCGACCTGGTGGTGTTCGCCGCCGTCGGCGCCGGCATGAACATCAACTCGGTGGTCTACGCCTGGCCCTAGCCCGACCTTCTCAGCGATCGTCGGTCAGCAGGTCGAAGATCGCCTCCGCCGCCAGCCGATTGCCGGTCTCGTCGAGATGGCCGATGCCGCTCAAGAAGAGTTGCTCGCCGTCGGCCGCCAGCGACGCCGACGGGGCATGGGCGCGGAAGCGATCGGTCATGCTCACCAGGGTGGCGCCCGAAGCGGCGGCGATGGCGGCCAGCCGCCGCCCCGGATGCTCCCGATCGAAGCTCGGCGCGTCTCCGGCCGCGTTGTGCAGCACCTGCCGCCAGCGGTCGTCGTAGATCTGTTCGGGAGCGGGAATCACGGCGAGCACGAAGCGTGCTCCGTCCGCCTCGACCTCGCGCGCGAAGGTCTCGATCAGCCGGGCGGTGAGCGTCCAGGCGTGGTCGAGATCGCCGCCATCGCTGGCGGTCGAGAAGATGAGCTTGCCCGGCTTGACCAGCCGCGCGCGCTCACGCAGATGGAAGCGCAGCTTGCGCAGCGCCAGCTTGTGCCAGACGTAGAAGCGGCTGTGGCGATCGAGCCAGCTCGACGCCCCCGCCGCGCCCGCTCGGTCGGGGAGGCGCACCAGGCCGCCACGCGAATCGAGATCGAAGTAGACGGCCGCGCTGTCGGTGATCCTCGGGCTGTTGTCGGCCAGGTCGTTGATAACCGCGAACGCGCACACCACGACTTCGGGCCGGTAGCGGCGCACGAGCCGGCGATAGAGGACCAGCTCCTGCCCGGTGCTGGCCGCGGAGACCCCGAAGTTCATCACCTGCCAGCGGTGGGCCGGATCCCACGCCTGGAGCATCGCCTGGAGGACGCCGACCATCGTCCGCTCCTCGTCGACGCCGGCGGCGAGCACGAACGAGTCGCCGATCACCGCGACCCGGCGCACGTCCGCCCCCTTCTCGTACGGCACGTCCGGGCCGCGGAAGCCGTCGCGATGAAAGCGCAGGCGGACCCGTCTGCCGGCCTCCGGCACGTAGACGCTGCCGTCGTAGCCGGCCACGTAGCGCCGCCCCACCTCGCGGTCGGGCACGGTCAGGCTCGGACCGACGTCCGAGAGCAACCGGGTGGCGAGCTCGAGCAGGAGAAAGAGGACCGCGAGCGCCGCGAGCGCCAGGCCGATCTTCTTCCCCGGGGCCTCGCTCATCGCGCTGGCCTGGCCGGGCGAGTCACACCCGCGCCCCCGTCTGGGCCAGCCAGCTGTCCAGGGTCAGCAGCGTCCAGATCTGCTCGTTGGTGAGCGCCGGCCGCCGCGGACGGCGGATGATGGCGGCGTCGGCCAGCCGATCGAGCGCGCCGTCCACCATCCCCGGATGCTTCTGCACCCAGCTCTTGAACGGCAGGTTGAACCCCCGCTTCGGACGGTCGAAGAAGCCGGGCGGTATCTTGGGCGCCATCAGGTCGCGAACGATCAGCTTGCCCCGGTCGCCCGGCACGTCGCGCAGCAGCGGCGACTCGACCGCCAGGGCGAACTCGACCAGGCGGTGGTCGAGAAACGGCGGCCGCACTTCGAGCGAGTGGGCCATGCTCGAGCGGTCGACCTTGGTCAGCAGATCGCCCGGCAGGAAGGTGTGGATGTCGGCCCACTGCATCCGCTTGACCGGCTCGAGCTCTTCGCGCCAGTGGCGGCGGAAGTGCCAGAGGTCGTCGTAGCCGTCGATCTCGAGCGCCGCGCCGACGAGCTCGCGCCGCTGCCGCGGCGTGAACGGGCCGAGAAACGCCGCGTAGCGCTCCAGCCCGCTCGCGGCGCGCCGCTGGCTGGAGCGGCCGGCGCCCGAGAACGGCGGCAGCAGCGCGGCCAGCGTTCGGACGAGCGGCGACGACTTCTGCGTCAGCCACTTCGAGTACCACTGGTAGCCGCAGAACAGCTCGTCGCCGCCCTCGCCGCTCAGGGCCACGGTGACGTGGCGGCGCGCCAGGCGCGAGACCAGGTAGGTCGCCCAGGCGCCGGTGTCGCCGAACGGCTCGTCGAACACGCGCGGGATGGTCGCCAGCGCCTCGTCCAGGTCGAGCCCGGCGGCGACGTCCTCGTGGTGCTCGGTGCCGAAGTGCTCGGCGATCTGCCGGGCGTAGGGGGCTTCGTCGCGGCGGCGGATGTCGGTGCCCAGGGTGACGGTCCGGGGCCGATCGAGGTGGGCGACGAGCGTCGTCGAGTCGATGCCGCCGCTCAGGAACACCGCCACCGGAACGTCGGCGATGGTGTGGGCCGGCACGATCTCGCGCAGCAGTCCGCCGAGCCGCTCCACCGCCTCGTGCGGGTCGCCGATCGGGCTCGCGGTCGCGGGCGTCCACCAGCGCTCGATGCGCAGCTTGCCGTCCCAGGTCAGCCGGTGCCCGGGGGGCAGCTGCCGGATCCCCGAGTAGACCGACTTGGGCTCCGGCACGTACTTGTAGGTGAAGTAGTCGCGCAGGGCGGTCGGATCGATCGGCGGCCGGCCGAGCTCGAGCAGCGCCTTGATCTCGGAAGCGAAGGCGAGCCCGCCGCCGGGCAGCTCGCGATAGTAGAGCGGCTTGATCCCCAGCCGGTCGCGGGCGGCGAACAAGTGCCCGCTGCTCGCGTCCCAGACCGCGAACGCGAACATGCCGTGGAGACGGTCGAGGCAGCGCGCCCCCTCGCGGGCGAAGAGGTGGAGCAGCACCTCGGTGTCGCAATCCGAGCGGAACGGGCCCGGAAGGCCGCGCCGCAGCTCGCGAAAGTTGTAGATCTCGCCGTTGTAGGTGAGGGTGTGCGGACCGAGGCTCATCGGCTGATCGCCGGCCGCCGAGAGATCCAGGATCGACAGCCGGGTGTGGCCGAAGCGCGCGCCAGCGGCCGACCAGGTCCGCAGCCGGTCGGGCCCCCGGTGGCGCAGCGTCCGGGTCATTCGCTCGACGACGTCGGGGTCGGACTCGGAACCGACGATGCCGACGATGCCGCACATACGACCGGGCGAGCCGCGATGCTCAGGCGCCGCCCGCCGGCCGCGGAGCGGTGGCTCTCGCCTGCTGGCTGTCCCCCTCGATGCAGAACAGGCTGCGGGTCGTGCGAATCAGCAGGCAGCCACCGGCGATGGCGGGCGAGGAATAGACCGGACCGTCGAGGTCGTTGACCGCCACCACGCCCGGATCGGCGGCCGAGACCACGGTCACCGCGCCGTCGACGTTGGTCGCGTAGACCTTGCCGTCGCCGGCGACCAGCGAGGCGAAGTGCTCGCCGGTCAGCCGCTTCCTCCACAGCTCCTCGCCGCTCTCGGCGTCGTACACCGTCAGGATGCCGGGCACCGACACCGTGAACAGCTTGCCGTCGTAGAAGACCGGGGACGCGATCGCCGCCACGGTTCGGTTCGTCTGCCACAGGACCTCCGGCCGGGCGCCGTCCGGCGCCAGCCTGAAGACCATCAGGTAGCGGTCGCCGTAGGCGCCACCGGTCACCGCCAGCAGGTCGCCCGACCGCGCCATGCTGGCCACCATCTGCTCCATCGGGTAGTCGACCGACCAGAGCCGCTCGCCGGAGGCGGCGTCGTAGGCGGCAAGGGCGTTCCAGGAGGCGGTCAGCAGCTGGTCCCCGCTTTCCGACTCGACCAGCATCGGCGTGGTGTAGGAGTCGTGGGCATCGGGCAGCAGGTGCCACCAGATGCGGCGGCCGGTCGACTTCTCCCAGGCACCGATCCAGCTCGAATCGCCCAGGTCGAGCTCCCGCTCGCGTCCGAGGATGACCGCGTCGCGATGCAGGACCGGGCTGGCCGCGGCGCCGTAGCGGGTGTGATGGCTGTAGTCGGGGAAGGTCTCGCGCCAGCGCACGTTGCCGTCGAAGTCGAGCGCCGCGAGCCCGTGCCCGAAGTAGGCGAAGACGAGCTCGCCGTCGGTGGCGGGCGTCGGCGTCGCGTAGGTGCTGTTGTCCCATTTCTTCTCCGGCGGGCTGGTGAGCACGGTCCGCTCCCAGAGCACCTCGCCGGTCGCTTCGTCGACGCACACGACCACTCGCTCCAGGCCGCTCAAGAGGTTGGCGGGAGCGAAGGCCAGCGCCGCCAGGACGACCAGGCAGAGTCCCATCAGCGCGGTCGAGCCGCGCCCGATCGCCGCCGGGGCCAGGCTCCGGCGCGCCTGGCGGAAGCCGAAGAGATAGAGGATCGCCAGGGCCAGCCCCGGAACGACGAACGGCAGGCTCTTGGAGAGCGGCGTCGGACCGTGGGAGCCGGGAGGCATCCGCAGCAGGATCCCGATGGCGCCCAGCGTCACCAGGAGCACGCCCAGCAGCCGCATCGGCGAGCGCCGCGCGAACCAGCCGAAGCCGGCCGCCAGGCCGAGCAGCGCGATCGCGCCACCGACGCGCCAGGCCCGCCCCGGGTTGCCGACCGGAAAGAAGAGCTCCGGCCGGGCCGCCATCGCCGTCCCGGCGACCACGAAGAAGAACGACGCCGCGGCGACCAGCCGCGCGTCCCAGCGCTCCAGGCCGCCGGTCGGCGCCACCGGCCGCACCGCCGCCCGGCGCCGCTTCCGCCGCCGCCAGAACAGGTAGAGGAAGAGCGCTGCCAGCGCCACCGCCAGGATCGAGCAGAGCGTGCGCAGGCGGCTGAGCGCGGCGCTCTCGTAGGCGGTGGTCAGGAAGACCCGGCCGTTGCTCGCCACCGGCGACGAGATGCCCTCGCCGCGAATCGACGTCCGCCAGCGGATGTTCGAGCCGTCCGGCTGCCAGGTCTCGGGCAGGGATCGGGCCCCGGCCGCCACGCCGGCGCCGTCCGGGCCGCGCCACTGCGGCCAGTCGGCGAGCCCCGGCATCGCGAACGCCAGCAGGGCAGCCATGCAGGCGAAGACCATCCGGCGGAACAAGCGGTCTCTTTCGAACGACCTCATCGGCTCGGGGCACACAATAAGGCGTGCGCGCCCGTCATGCAAACCAGGCGGCGCCCGCCCTTCGCTACTATGTGCGCCTCGTGATGCGCCGACTCGTCTCCGCGCCGATCCTTCTCCTGCTGCTCGCCGCGGCGGCGCCACCGGAGGCTCGCGCCGGCGCTCCACCGGTGACCCCGGGCCCGCTGCCGGTGCGCGATCACTTCCTCCTCGGCGTCGGATTCCTGGGTCTCGATCCGGGCGCCGCGGGCGTCCTCGAGCGTGGGCGCTGGCGGGTCGAGGCGCTCTGGTCGGTCGCCAACACCTGGGCCATCTCGCCCCAGATCGATCTGGCGCTGCGGGCACGGCCGCGCGCACCGGTGACGGTGGCGCAGCTCGAGGAGCTGGCCCGGCTCTCCTCCGACGGCGGCTCGATCTTCATCGACGGCGAGCTCGCGCGCGCGGCGGTCGAGCTCCGGCGGGGCCTCGGCAGGGGGGTCGAGCTGCGGATCGCGGTGCCCGTGCTGAGCTTCGGCGGCGGCCGCCTCGACGGCTCGATCGAGACCTTCCACGACTCCTTCGGCGCCGGCCTGGACGGCCGCAACGGCGCCACGAGAGACGCCTTTCTGGTCTCCCTGATCACGCGCCGCGGCGACTTCCTGGCGCGCGACGCCCCCGGTCTCGGCCTTGGCGACATCGTCGTCGGCGTCAAGGTCCGCGTCCACGGCGGCGACCACTCCCGCTTCGCCGCCGCCGTCGAGGGGCTGGTGAAGCTGCCGACGGCGGCCGACCGGCCGCTGGCGACCTCGGGCAAGACCGATCTCGGCGCTCAGCTCCTGCTCGCGCGCCGGTTCGCCAAGTGGTCGCTTCACGGCTCGGCGGGGGTCGTCCTGCTCGGCGCCTCGGAGCGGCTCGGGATCGCTCCCCAGGAGCTGTTCTCGGCCACGGCGGCGGTCGAGCGGGCGAGTGGCCGCCGCACGAGCCTGGTGCTGCAGGTGAGCGCCTCGGAGAGCCCCTTCGGCAGCCTGGCGACCGCCCGCATCGGGCGGCTGGCGACCCAGGCGACCTTCGGCGTCAAGCGCGCGCTGGGCGCGAGCTACGAGCTGTTCGCCGCCGCGACCGACAACTTTCGGAACTTCACCAATTCGGCGGACCTCGACTTTCACCTGGGGATCAGCCGGAGGTTCGAGTAGGAGCCCGGTAGAGGAGATAGGTCCAGCGCGGTCCCCGGGCGCTGGCGACCGGCTCGAGCCGCTCCCGCAGCGTCGGGCCGACGCGCCCGAGATCGCTCTCCCGCAGCAGGCAGAGGGCGCCCGGAGGCGGACCGACGGCGCCGTCGAACGTGCGCACCGGCCGCCCGAGGTAGTGCAGCAGTCCGGAGTAGCTGCCGGCCAGGCCGGCGGGTGACAGCACCCAGATCGTCGCCTCCTCGGGAACGCTCGGCCGAAGCTCGGCGGCCGCCCGTCGCTGGTCGCGGCCCGCCGCTCGCTCTGGGCCGAAGACGTACGTCTCGGCGCCCCAGAAGCAGAGCGCCGCCATGAGCAGCGCCGTGGTCGGTCGGGCCGGCTTCGCTCGCGCCAGGGTGCTCGCCGCCACGGCAAGCGCGGCGGTGCCGAGGCCGGCCAGCGCCGCTCGGGCGCCGGCCGAGGCGACCGGCGAAGCCGGGACCAGAGCCAGGGCCACCGACAGCAGGCCGGTCGTGCCCGCCAGGGCGGCCGGCAGGAGTCGGGCCGCCCGGTTCCCCAGCTCGGCCATTCCGGTCAGCGCCGCCGAGCAGACGAGGGCGACCGGCACCGCCAGGGGCAGGTAGTAGCGAGACTCGTGTGTGGGCACCGTCATCGAGACCAGCGTGCCGGCGATGAGGAACCCCCAAGCCGCCTGCAGGAAGCGATCGTCGGTGGTGGCGGCGCTCTGCCGTCTCCCGAACCGGCGGGGGGGCAAGCCGAAGAACAGGGCGACGCTCCAGGGCAGGAAATAGCCCACGATGAAGATCGGCTTGAGGAGCGTGCGGCCGGCGGCCCGCACGCTCCACTCGGTGCCCCGCAGGCGCGCCTCCTCGAGCGGCTGCCGGAAGACCTCCCAACCGGCGGCGGCGTAGGCGGATCCCAGGTAGGTCACGACGATCAGGATGAAGAGCAGGAGGCCGAGGAGGTGCTGCCAGCGGCCGAGCACCCGGAACCGAGCGGCCAGTCCCGGCGGCCGGCCGGCAGGAGCCCGGGCTCCGGCGCTCGGGACCCGTGGCCGACCCGCGAGAACCGTCGCCGCCAGCAGACCCGGAGCGAACAGCATCAGCGCCGGCACGCCTTTGGTCAGAACCCCTGCTGCGAGCGCCGGATAGCAGACCCACCACGCCCGACCGGCGCCGCGCTCGCCATCGAGCGCCAGCGCGTAGCACGCCGAGACGATCGCGATTCCGACGAACGCCGCGAGCGGCGCGTCGAACTCGGCGATGCGCAGCTTCTGGAGCGAGAGCGCGCCGGTGGTGGCCGCGACAGCGGCCAGCAGCCCCCGCCGGTAGCCGGCGATCCGGCCGGCGAAGAGGAGCGTGCCGAGGCCCATCAGCAGGCTCGACAGGGCCGCCGGTAGCCGCACCACCCACTCGGCCGTCGAGCCGGTCACCCGGAAGGCCGCGGCCACCAGCCAGTAGAGCAGTGGCGGCTTGTAGGTGTAGATCTCGCCGTAGAGCCGCGACACCAGATAGTCGCCGGAGGCGAGCATCTCCCCGGCGATCGCCGCGATCATGCCCTCCATCCGCACCAGGCTCTGCGCGCCGAGGCCCGGCAGGCTCAGGATCGCCGCCAGGGCGACGAAGACGGCCGCCGCCCCGAGCGCGGAGTCGAGGATGCGCGGCGCTCGCACCCGAGGAATCTTACGAGACCCCGGGCCCCTGAACCGAGCGGGGCCGGGTGGTGGCGTCCCTCTCCCACCATGTGGGTGGGAGAGGGAG
>JBFGLX010000086.1:0-11521 GCA_041575955.1 Thermoanaerobaculia bacterium | reverse complement strand
GCCATGGACCCGCACAGCCCGTTCCGGCCCTACCGCCCGTACGACACCCTGTGGACCGACGCGGCGGCCGGCGAGCGCTACGCGCGCGAGCTCGAGCAGATCCGTCCGCACATCAAGAATCCGGTCCTCAGGCGCTTCGGCATGCCGACCCGGGCCGAGATGGCGGCGGCCGGCGTCGAGATCGAGCCCTATCTGGCCCACGAGCGCGCCTGGTACGACGCTTCGATCCTGGCGCTCGACGCCGAGCTCGGACGGCTACGGGAGGTTCTCGAGCGCCTCGGGCGCGACCGCGACACGGTGATCGCGTTCGTCTCCGACCACGGCGAGGAGTTCCTCGAGCACGGCAACCACTGGCACGGGCTGAACGTCTACGCCGAGATGATCGAGGTGCCGCTGGTGCTCCACTGGCCCGGCGGCCTGCCGGGGGGAACGGTGGTGGAGACCACGGTGCCGACCCTCGATCTGATGCCGACGCTGCTCGATCTGGCCGGCCTGCCGATCCCCGAGACCGCCCAGGGCTCGAGCCTGCGACCGTTCTGGTCCGAGGGCGGCGGCGCGGGGCGGCGGCCGCCGGTGATCGCCGAGCGGGCGACCCAGCGCGTGAGCCAGTCCCCGGAGGACGTCTTCATGGGCTCGGACTCGCTGGCGCTGGTGGAGCCGGAGTGGAAGCTGATCTGGAACGTCCGCCCGGCGCCGGGCGTCCCCGAGCACGAGCTCTACCACCGCCCGTCCGACCCGCTCGACCAGAAGAACGTCGCCGCCGAGCGGCCCGAGGTCGTGACCCGGCTCCGCTCGGCGCTCGAGCGCTGGCAGGCGAGCGCCATCGCCGCCCGCCTGCCGAGCGACGCCGAGGCGGCCGAGAGCCTGTCGGCCGAGGACCTGGAGCGGCTGAAGAGCCTGGGGTACCTGTAGGAGAGGGCTCCCGGCCGACCTACCCGAAGCGCTGCCGCTCGCGGAGCTTGACCAGCGCCCAGAGCGTCTCGTTGGCCGGGGTGGCGATGCCGAGCTCGGCGCCGCGGCGGGCGATGTAGCCGTTGAGCGAGTCGATCTCGGTGCGCCGGCCGTGGGCGATGTCCTGCTCGGTGGAGGAGGTCGCTTCTCCGACGCCCTCGATGATCGCGCTGCCGCGGGCGATCACCTCGTCCGCGTCGAGGTCGATGCCTTCGGCCGCGGCGACTGCGACGCCCTCGCGCGCCACCGCCAGGGCGATCCGCCAGGTGGGCTCGAACTCGGCCACCTGCCGGTAGCTCGCCCGGGCGAGGGCGCTGATCGAGTTGCCCATCGAGTTGATGATCAGCTTGAACCAGAGCTCGTGGCGAATCCGGTCGGACACCCGGCAGGGGACGCCGGCGCGCTCGAACAGGTCGGCGATGCGTCGCACGTCCTCGGGGCGATCGGGATCGCCGATGGTCAGATCTCCGCGCCCCCGGTGGCGGATCGTCCCCGGCGTGTCGATGGCCGCGGCGACGATCACCACGGCGGGGACGGCGTCGACCCCGGCCGCCTTCATCCGCTCGACGTTGTCGACGCCGTTCTGCAGGCTCACCACGGCGGCGCCGGCGGCCAGGTGGGGACGGATGCCTTCGGCCGCGCTCTCGGTGTCGAGGGTCTTGACGCAGAAGAGGACCAGCTCGGCGGCGGACAGGGCGGCGGACGCCTCCGCGACCTCGACCCGGATCGTCTCCTTGACCTCGACGCCGTCGAAGATCAGCCCCCGCTCGCGGATCGACTCGAGGTGCGGGCTGGTCGAGCCCGGCCGGCCCACGAACGTCACCGGCGCCCCGGCGCGAGCGAGCATTCCTCCGAAGTAGCTGCCCACCGCTCCGGGTCCGACGACCGCGACTCTGGGCCAGACGTCCACGAGGCTATTCTGTCTCGTCGACGGCTCGACGGGGGCGTCGACCGCTACATCCTGTGTGTTCGTATCGGCGTTACCCGGTGTTCTGCAGCCCGTAGGCGATGCCGCGGACCGAGGCCTGGAGGGCGCGCAGCAGCTGGGCGTCGCCGCGGTCGCCGGCCCGCCAGCGGCAGAGCAGATCGATCTGCAGCTCGCTCATCGGGTCGATGTAGGGGTTGCGCAGCCGGATGGCCCGCTGGAGCACCGGGTCGCCGTCGAGCAGCGCCTGGTGCCGCTTGATCTCGAGAATGCGTCCGACCGTGCGCTCGAACTCGGCCTCGATCCGCGCGAAGGTCTCGAGGCCCGGGTTGCCGGCGAGCTCGGAATAGCGGCGGGCGGTCGCCATGTCGGCCTTGCCCAGGACCATCTCGGCGTCGTCGAGCAGCACGGCGAAGAACGGCCAGCCGGCCAGGAGCTCCCGGATGGCGTCGATCCCGAAGCGCTCGATCGCCCGCTCGAGCCCGGTGCCGAGGCCGTACCAGCCGGGCAGCACGTGACGGCTCTGGGTCCAAGAGAAGACCCACGGGATGGCCCTCAGGCTCTCGATGCCGCCGCCCGGGCGCCGCGACGCCGGCCGCGAGCCGATCTCCATCCGCTCGATGACGTCGATCGGGGTCGCGGCGCGAAAGTAGCTGTCGAACCCGTCGGCGAACACCAGCTCGCGGTAGGCAGCGCGGCTTTCGGCCGCCACCATCGCCAGCGCTTCCCGCCACGGACTGTCGGGCGCCGGCCCGGACACCGGCCGTAGCGTGGCGAGCATCACCGCGCCGGCGGTCCGCTCGAGCGAGCGGGCAGCGATCGGCCCCAGGCTGTAGCTGTCGTCGATCACCTCGCCCTGCTCGGTGGCGCGCAGCCGACCCGCGATCGAGCCCGCCGGCGCCGCCAGCACCGCGCGGTGGGTCTTGCCGCCGCCGCGGCTGATCGTGCCGCCGCGGCCGTGGAAGATGGTCAGGCGCACGCCGGCCCGGTCGAAAGCGCGCACCAGCGCCTCCTGCGCCTCGTAGAGCGCCCAGCGCGAGGCCGCCAGGCCGCCGTCCTTGTTGCTGTCCGAATAGCCGACCATGACGATCTGGCGGTCGGCGCGCGCGCCCAGGTGCCGGCGATAGACCGGGTCGTCGAACAGCGCCCGCATCGTGGCCTCGGCGCCCTCGAGGTCGGCGACGGTCTCGAACAGCGGCGCCACGTCGAGCGGCACGACGCCGCCTTCGGCCAGCCCGGCGCGCCGCGCGAGATAGAGCACCGAGAGGACGTCGTCCGGACCCCGCGCCATGCTGACGACGTAGGGTCCGATGGCCCGCGACCCGAGGCTCTCGCGGGCCTGGTGGATCGCCCGGAAGACGTCGAGCGTCGGGGCCGCCGGCCCGCCGTCCTCGAGCGTCTCGATGTCGCCCGAGAGGGCCTCGGCCAGGGCCGCCGCGCGCTCCGGTGCGGGCCGCTCGAGCCAGCCGGGGTCGCTCCTCAGCGCGCCGACGACCTGCCGGTGGAGAAGCGCGTCCTGCCGCACGTCGATCCGCGCCAGGTGGAATCCGAAGGTCTCGACCCGGCGCAGCGTGCGGCGCAGCGAGAAGAGCCCGGCGTGCTCGCCGCGGTTCTCGAGCAGGCTTTCGGCGATGATCGACAGATCCCGGCGCAGCCCGTCCGGCCCGGCGTAGCCTCGGCCGTCCTCGGCGCCGGTCGCTTCGAGCTTCGCGACCATCAACCGCAGCAGGCGGCGGTAGGGCATGTCGCCCTCGCGCGGCGCGGCGACCACCTCGGGGAAGTCGCGGGCGTAGGCCGCGCCGAGCTCGGTCACCGCGGCGGCGATCTCGACGCGCGAGGACGTCTGGGTGAGGCTCCGCGCGTGATGGCGGAGCTCGCCGGCGTAGCGCTCGAGCAGGAGGTCGCGCTGGCGCCGGAGCGCCGCCCGCAGGGTGTCGGCGGTGACGTTGGGGTTGCCGTCCATGTCGCCGCCCACCCACGAGGCGAACCGGAGGAAGGTCGGCACCGGCCGCTGCCCGGCGGCGTCTCCGTAGACGTCGACGAGCGCCCTCTCGAGCTCCTCGTAGAAGTACGGCACGACCCGGTAGATGACGTCCATCAGGTAGTAGAGGACGTGCTCGAGCTCGTCCAGGACGGTCGGCCGCGCCGCCGCCTGCGCCGCGGTCTGCCAGATGCCCGTGACGTCGGCGCGGATGCGCGCCGCGTTGACCCGCAGCTCGTCCGGCGTCGCCGCGAAATCGAGGCGCTCGATCATCCGCCGCGCGATCTGCTGCTGCTTCTCCAGGATCGCCCGGCGGGTCGCCTCGGTGGGGTGGGCGGTGAAGACCGGCTCGATCGCGAGCTCCGAGAGCAGCGCGTGGACTTCGTCGAGGCCGGCGCCGGCGGCCGCCAGGCGGCGAAGGAGATCCGGGAAGCTGTCGCGCTGCGGAGCCTCGGGGCGCTTCTGGTACTCGCGCCGCCGCCGGACGCGATGCGTCTTCTCGGCCAGGTTGATGACCTGGAAGTAGAGCGAGAAGGCGCGGATCAGGTCGGCCGCCTCGCCGACCGCGACCTCGCCCGCGAAGACCCGCCCGTCACCGCCGCTCTCGCGCCGTTCGATCGCTGCGCGCCGCGCGGCTTCGACGCGCGCGTACAGCTCCTCGCCCCCCTGCTCGTGCAGGATCCTGCCGACCAGCGCGCCGAGCCGGCGCACGTCGTCGCGGAGCGGCTCGTCCTTGGGCGGAAAGGAGAGTCCGGCGCGCATCGCCGGAGCAGGTTACCCCAGTCGACCGGAGGGTCGGCGCAACAGCAGAAAGGCGGCAAAGATCAGGAGGGCGACCAGGCCGCCCACTCCGAGCCAGCGGCCGCCCCGCGGTTTCGGCACGCCACCGGGCAGCGGCACGAAATCGCCGTTGCCGAGGACCACGAGTCCGGCCCAGGTCGAGGCGGGCTTGCCGCGCCGGCTCCAAGCGCTCTGGGTCCGGGCGAGCGCCTGGCCGACGCTGATGCCTTCACCCAGGTGGCGGTAGAAGTCGTCGAAGAACTCGGTCGCCCGGCGATCGTCCAGGCGCCAGAGGCTCGCCACGACCGATTCGGCGCCAGCCTCGAAGAAGGCGCGCGCGAGGCTCAGGACCCCTTCGCCGCGCAGCACCTCGCCCGCGGCCGTGTTGCAAGCCGCCAGCACGACCAGCTTGCCGTCGAGGCCGTCGAGGCGGGCGATCTCCGAGGGGCGCAGCAGGCCGTCCTCGCGGTCGCTGCCCGCCGCCAGGACCACACCCGAAAGCTCCGGCCGCTTGAGGTCGAGATAGGCGTGCGCGGCGAAGTGCAGGATCCGGTAGGGGGAGAGGTCGGCGCTCTTGAGCAGGCTCTCGCTGGCGTCGTCGCCACGCTCGAGACGCCCGAGGCCGTCCAGCCGACTGAGAACTCGTCTTCCCTCCCGCTCGGCGTAGGGCAGGGGTCCGAGGGCGGCCACCGAGGCGAGCGATCCGGCGCGGCCGCGACTCGCCTCGAGGCCGGTCGACAGCAGCGGGTTCGCCAGCACCAGGGCGCCCGCGCCGGGTCGGATGGGAAGCGGAGTGCCCTCCTTCCAGTGCAGCCAGACCGTGGCCGAGGGGACGATCTGGATCTCGAACCGCTCTACCAGCGGCGGCTCGCCGGTGGCATGCAGCAGCGAGAACGGCAGCAGGTGGAGAAGGCCGTCGGGGATCAGAATGAGCTTCCGGATGCCGGCCGGTAGCTCGAGCAGGGCGGGCGCCATGAGCCGCTCGTAGAGGCTGGCGAGTGCCTCGGCGTCGTTCGGCTCGTTGCGGGCGCGCAGAGCCTTCACCGCGGGCTCGAGATCGGCGCGATCGGCCTCGAGCCGATAGGTCCGCGTGCCCTGGCCCGTCGTCGCCAGCAGCCACGAGCCGCCCAGGAAGCGACCATCCCACCCCTCCCACAAGCCGAGCTGGTAGGAGAGCAGGGCCTCGTCGGGTTTGAGCGCGCCTCGAACCCGCTCGAGGAGCCCAGCACCGGGAGGCTCGAGAAGCGGCACCGCCGGATTCAGCGCATCCATCTGACGGCGAATCTCGGCCGCGTCGCGGTCGAGCCGCTCGAGGCTGGCGAGCAACTCGGCGCGGGTATACGCATCGAGGTCGAAAGCGAACAGCCGGCGCGTGATCTCGACATATTGGCGATCGACGTCCCTGAGCGCCTCGGCCAGCTCCGGGGACGGCGGCTGCGTGGCCGAGGCCGGCGCCTCGAGGGCCTCGCGCAGGGCCTGTGCTCGCAGGCGCTCGATGACCGCGAAGGCCGATCCCACCGAGCTCACCGGGTCGCCTTCGCCCTCGACGGCTGCGAGGAGCAGCCGCCCCGACAGCCAGTGATACGCGTCGGCCGCGGCCGACAGCAGCCGATCGGAAGCGGTCCCGACCTGGTTGCGGCGCAGCGTCTCGATCAGAGCGAGGATCGCCTGAGAGTCGGCCAGGGCTCGATCGATCGGCTCGGTCGCCCAGAGGACACGCATGCGGTCTTCCCAGGCATCCAGATACGCCCAAGGACCCTGGCCTTCGGACCGGTTGGCGAGGTCGAGCAGCGCGCGGGCTTCGACCGGGTCGCGCTCGAGGGCCACCGTGGCCAGGGCCTTGAGGCACCGACCCCTGAGCTCGTTGTCGCCACCGGCGAGCTCGGCGCAGCGCTCGAGATTCGCCCGGGCGCTGGGGCCGCCTTCGAGCTCCGCGATGGCGTGCAACGAGGCCGCCTCGACCCAGGTATACCCGGACTGCCGGGCGGCCTCGAGAACGGCGTACAGATCGTCGAGCAGCTCGCGTCGCCGCTCGGCTCGCGGCAGCTCGTTCAGAAGGCGATGCACGATCGCGTTGAAGCCGGCGCCGGCACGGTCCCGGAGGCGGCCCTCTTCGATTGCCAGCCTCAGATTCTGCTCGGCCCAGTAGTAGGTCTCGTCGGCCATCCCGAGCCGCAGCGCCGTCTCGAAGAGCGATCGTAGGCACTCCTTCATCTCGTGCGGATGGACCTCCCGATTCGCCGCGAGGGTCGAGTGCGCCCTGCGCAGCAGCAGGTAGGCACCCTCGAGGTCTTCGGCCCGCAGCATCAGGTAGTGCGCCTGGGCCACGTCCACCAGCGCTCGGTCCTGCGGCGTCTCGCTGCGCTCGGCAAGAGCCTCGAGCCTCCGGAGCTGGTCCCGCGCCGCCTCCTGATCGCTCTCCCGCCCCTCGAAGAAGTACCAGAGCATGTGCCAGGTGACGAGATAGTGGCGAGCCCGGACGGCGGCCGAGATCTCGCCGCGCTCCTCGAACAGGTGAGCGGCGGTCTCCAGATGGATGGGGTCCGACTCGAGCCAGTTGGGCACCCGCCCGCGGTAGTAATGCGGCCACGGCGCGTCTGGATGGAGAGCCCTCAGCTCGTCGAGCGCCTCGCGGGCGGCGCCTGCCAGATCGCTCTGGTCTCGAGTTCCGATGTAGAAGCACTCCGCTGCCCGCTCGCTTGGGCCCTCGGTCCGCACCCATGCGCGGCAGCGCTCGAGGCGTTGATCGCCGGCCGCGGGGGTGCCGCTCCAAAGCACGAGCAGGGGGAGCAGGAGTGATCTGCAGGCTAGGGCGCGCATTCGACGTCGAATGTGGCGTCCGCCAGAGTCCCTTCGAGGCCGCTCTTAGCAGCCACGTAGAGGCGCAGCCCGGTGTCGGCGGGGCGGCTCGCCAGCAACTCTTCGGGGACTCGGAATCGAGGCTGCGTGAGGTTCGATTCCTCGGCGAGCAACTCGAAGCGTTCGGTGAGAATCTGGACGTTGTAGGTCGCGCCTTCGAGCCCGGTCCAGCGCAACTCGCACTCGGCGGTCGGCGGCTCCTCTGGCGGGGCTAGCCGCAGGGCGGTATCGGCGCCGGCAGCGGCGCGGGGGATCGAGCCGGGACCGATCCCCTCGTAGAAAAAAGAGAAGAATCCCATAGCCAGCATCGCGGCCAGGGCGCTGGACCAGCCCACCCTGCGCAGTCGTCGATCGTGCGGCTCAGGAGGGCAGCGGCTCCGCGTCCCGCTGGCCTCGTCACCCACGATCTCGCTCGCCAGACGCCACGACTCGGTGCACGCGGGACACGAAGCGACATGGCTGATCACTCGGCGAAGCTCGCCCGGCTCCAGGCCCTGCCCCACCGCGTCCCAGATGGCGTCCGCGGGCGGACAGGCGGCGGTCGGCCGATCATCGGGTGTTGTCTCCACGAAGGCGGAGCGAAGACGTCTGACCTTCAGCTCATCCTCTCTCATGGGGTCACCTCCAGCCCCCGGAGGCAGTCGCGCAGGTTCTCGAGGCCGCGAAAGACCAGATTGCTGGCGCGCTTGCGGTTCCAGCCCATCCGCAGGGCGATCTGGGGTTTCGTATAGCCCAGCAGATGAAGCGTGACCGCGTGCCTTCTGGGCTCGAGCAGCCCCGCCAGGCAGTAGCGCACCGCCTGGACGATCTGCTTGCCGGCTAGCTGGCGGTCGGGGTCGGACATCCCGGGTAGGGTCGGTGCTCTGCTCTCGGTCACGGCGTCGAAAGAGACCTCCTTGCGGGCTCGCAGGCGACGGATCTCGTCCACGACCGCTGAATAGGCCACCTTCCGAAGATAAGACGCCGGGAGGGCGAGATCCTCCTCACGACGCTCGTCGATTCTCATCACCGCCATGATCCCGGCCTGGACCAGATCGTCCTGCATCTGCCGCAGCCACTGCGGGCAAACCGACTGCACCGCGGCGTCGAGCCTCCGGCGCAGGTGCTCATACTTTTTGGCGCGCATCGCGATCCGACCGACGGGAGAAGCCTTGCATTGTACCGTCAAGAACGTGAGACACTCGGGTCGCTAGATTCGTCCACACGGTGCGTGGGGGAGGTCGGAGCCTGAGGTTGGCTCCGCAACTTCGAAGGAGGTAGGTATGAAGAGTCGCTCGCTCTTTCTTCTGCTGGTCGCCGCGCTGTTTCTTCAGGTGACGCTGGTCGCGCCGGCCGCCGGCCAGGGGGCCACCAGGTGGGGAGACTTCGCCGGCTCGGCCCTGTTCGGCTCGTTCCAGCTCGGATTCCAGAAGCGGCTCTCGCAGGCCGGGCTCGAGGAGGCGATGTGCAAGCCGTGCGCGCACTACGTCGAGGCGTGGGTGGACTCCGGCGAGGCCGATGACGGGCCGATCGACCCGGACGCCGATGCTTTCGCGCTCGGCTATCGCTACTACGTGGTCACCGGCGACAAGAACCCGCGGAAGCCGGAAAGGCTGGCGGTTTTCCTGAGGATGGGCCTGAGCCGTGTGGATCTCGATCCCGGCCAGGCTCTGCCGGGCTACTACGCTGGCCTGGGTCTCGAGTATCCGATCACCCAGAGCGTGTACCCAAAGGACCACCCAAAGGCGGGAAAGCTGCGGCCGTTCTGGATCAGCGCGGTGGGGGCCGTCACCCACAACGAGATCGAGCGCCCCGGAGCGAACCTGGACTACACAAGCGCCAGGGTGGGCGTTCGTTTCGTCTTTCCGAGCAAGCGCGACAAACGCCGGGCCGAGTGCCTCTATGGTCGCCGCAAGGAGATCGACGAAAAGCTCACCGCCGAACTGCTCGGGAAGTTGCGCGGCGCCGGCGCCAGCTCGCCGACGCCGGAGGGATTCGGCCAGCTCTCGCTGCAGGACAAGGTGGAGCAGTTCCCGCTCGAGATCGAGAAGCTCTTTCGAAGCGGCGACCTGACCCGTCCGGAGGCGTGTCGCGAACCGGGCGGCTACGTGACTGGCGAGACCGAGTTGTAGGCGATCCCGACGCCGGCCTCCCCGGCCCGGTAACGAAACCGGGGCGACGCACGCCTGTAGTGAGAGTAAGGAGTACAGGCGAGATGAGCAACGTCATGGAGATCGGCGCCCCCCGGGGCTGGAGTGAGCCGAAAGCGAGCTTCCGGCTCGCCGACGAGCGCTTCGGACGGCTGCGCAGCGAGCTGGTCCGTGCGGTCGCCCGTGTCTGCCCCGGCTGGCTGGCCAACGACCGCGAGGACATCGTGCAGAACGCCTTGACCAAGCTCATAGACACCGCGTCGCGCTCCGACGGCGAGCTCGAGTTCTCCAAGGCCTACCTGCGAAAGGTCGCCTACACCCACGTCGTGGACGAGATCCGGCGCCGGCGGCGGCGGAGCGAGTCGGCACTCGAGACGGTCGAGGAGAGCGGTTCGCCGCTGGCGTCGCCGCGGCCGGATCCCGAGGCCGCATCGGCCGGCTCCGAGCTCGGCAAGGCGATCCGCGGCTGTCTGGTCGGAATGGTGGCGCCGCGCCGGGACGCGGTCAGCCTCTGGCTGCTCGGCTACAGCTACCGCGAGATCGCCCGCCGGATGGGCTGGAACGGCAAGCGGGCCGAGAACCTGGTGACGCGCGGGCGAGCGAACCTGCGCGACTGCCTGACCAGCAAAGGCTTCACGATCTAGGCTTCCGGCCCGGGGTCCAGGGCGCGCCCGCCGCCTCGAGCTCGGCCTCGAGCGCCGGCAGGTCGCTCGCCAGCAGCCGCGCCAGCTCGGGGACGAGTCCGGCGAGCTCGCCGGCCGCGATCTCGACGCTCGCGCGCATGGTCGCGGTCGGCGCCTGGCGGGTCCGCCAGTGGCCGCTCGCGACCTGGCCGAGGCGGTCGAGGATGGTCGGCGCCGAGGCCTCGTGCAGGCGGTCGCGGATGGCGTCGCGCTGGAGGCGGAGCCTCATGCCGGCGAGCGCCCCGCCGATCGCGTCGAGCCGCCCGTAGAGCGCCGGCTCGGCGCCGGGGGTCGCGTCGAGAGCGGCGCGCAGGTGCCGGAGCCGGTCTTCGGCGCGGTCGATCTCCTTGGCGGCGCCCCGGGCGGTGCGCAACAGGTCGCTCGTCCGCCGCTGGAAGGCGGCGACCGCCTGGAAGTCCGGGTGCTCGAGGCTGAAGCTCGGCAGCGCCTCGACGGTCAGCTCGCGCGGCTCGGCGAGCGGCTCGACGCCGGCGCGACTCAGCAGCGCCATCTCCACCGTGTAGGTTCCCGGCGCCGCGAGCGGGCCGAACGGATCCTCGACCCACGGCGGCCGGAAGCCGGGCGGCTCGAGGTTCACCGGGTCGGGTGGCGGCAGGCGCAGATCCCAGTGGAGCCGGTGGATGCCCGACTCGGCCGGGCCGACGATCCGGCGCACCGCCTCGCCGGTGGCGTCGCGGACCGTCAGCAGCACACGCGGCTCGGCCTCGAGCGCTTCCTCGCGCAGCGCCTCCCAGCCGGGAAACGGCACGTCCTCGCCGCCCTCGCGCAGCTCGCTCTCGCGCTCGCGACGTTCGTCCCCGGCCGCCTTCCGGTCGTCCTGGAGGTAGTAGGTGAGCAGCGCTCCGAACGGCGGGTTGGGCGCGGTGTAGTCGTCGCTGCCCATCGACGGCTTGCCGGCCGCCTGGCCCGGCACCGAGGGCACGTAGAGCCACGCGTCGCGCACCGGGAACAGGAACGCCTGCCGCTCGAGCGCGCCACCGCCGACGTCGCGCAGCGGCGAGTAGTCGTCGAGGACGTAGAAACCGCGTCCGAAGGTGGCGCCGACCAGGTCGTTCTCGCGCCGCTGGATGGCGACGTCGCGGAACGGGATCGTCGGCGCGCCCGCGAGCTCGACCCAGCGCGCGCCGCGGTCGGGTGAGGCGTAGAGGCCGAGCTCGGTGCCGGCGAACAGCAGGTCCGGCTCGACGTGATC
>JBFGLX010000085.1:0-11542 GCA_041575955.1 Thermoanaerobaculia bacterium | reverse complement strand
GTCATCGAGCTGATGATCGCCTCGATCTGGCGCAGCTGGCCCTCGTCCACCGCCGACGGGTCGAGGCCGCGCAGCGGCCCGCCCTTGGGCAGCATCTGGAGCAGCTGCGACAGCGGCCCGAGCTTGCGCATCTGCAGGAGCTGATCGCGCAGGTCCTCGAGATTGAAGTCGCGGCTCGCGATGCGCTTGGCGAGGCGCTCGGTCTCGTCGCCGTCGAGGCCCGCCTCGGCCTTCTCGATCAGCGACAGCACGTCGCCCATGCCGAGGATCCGGGACGCCATCCGCTGCGGGTGGAAGGCCTCGAGGTCCTCCGGCTTCTCCCCGGTGCCGACGAAGCGGATCGGCACCTTGGCGACGCTGCGGATCGACAGCGCGGCGCCGCCCCGGGCGTCGCCATCGAGCTTGGTCAGGATGACGCCGGTCAGCTCGAGCGCCCGGGCGAACTCGGTGGCGCTCTTGACCGCGTCCTGGCCGGTCATGGCGTCGGCGACGAACAGGATCTCGGGCGGCGACAGCGCCGTCGCCAGGCGGCGGATCTCGTCCATGAGCTGCTCGTCGACGTGCAGCCGGCCGGCGGTGTCCACCAGCACGACGTCGTGCCCGCGGTCGCGCGCCACCCGCAGCGAGCGCTCGGCGACCGCGACCACGTCCTCGCCGCCCTCGGGCGTCACCACCGGCAGGCCGACCCTGGAGCCGACCTGCCGGAGCTGCTCGACCGCGGCCACCCGCTGAAGGTCGCCCGCGACCAGCAGCGGATGCCGACCCTGGCCGCTCAGCCGGAGTCCCAGCTTGCCGGCGGTGGTGGTCTTGCCGGAGCCCTGCAGGCCGCACAGCAGGACGACGGCGGGCCGCCCCGCCAGGTCGAGCTCCGCCCCGTCCTCGCCGAGCAGGCTCACCAGCTCGTCGCGGACGATCTTGATGACCTGCTGATCGGGCGTCAGGCTCTCGATCACCCGCTGGCCTTCGGCCCGCTCGCCGATGCGCTCGACGAAGGCCTTGACGACGCGGAAGTTGACGTCGGCCTCGAGCAGGGCCAGGCGGATCTCGCGCAGCGCCCCGCGCAGGGCCTCCTCGGAGACCCGTCCCTCGCCCTTGAGATGACGGAAGACGCCCTGCAGCCGTTCCTGGAGACCATCGAACATGACCGAGAGGATATCCGAGGCCGATCGGCGAGTGGGTCGGCAGCAGGCTCGCCGCCACGAGCGGCTCAAAAGTGACAGGATACGGTGCCGTGATCGCGCCCAGCCGCCGAGCCAAGATCGTCGCCACGTTCGGTCCCGCGAGCACCGGCGCCGAGACCATCCGGAGCCTCCTGGCCGCCGGCGTCGACGTCGTGCGGTTGAACCTGTCGCACGGCAGCCACGATCTCCACCGGCAGGTCGTCGCCACGCTGCGCGCGGAGGCCCGGGCGCTCGGCCGCGCGGTGCCCATCCTGATGGACCTGATGGGACCGCGCTTCCGCCTCGGCACCCTTCCGGAAGGGGGGCGCAAGCTCGAGCCCGGGAGCCGGGTGGTGATCTCCGAAGCCGCCGACGCCGAGCTGCCGATCGACGAGCCGGAGTTCCTCGATCACGTGCGGGAGGGCGAGCGGGTGCTGATCGACGACGGCCTGGTGGAGCTCGAGATCGAGAGCCGCCGCGGCCGCCAGCTGTCGGCGCGGGTGGTCGAGGGGGGCACGGTCTCCACCCGCAAGGGGATCAACCTGCCCGACTCCGAGATCCCGTTCTCGATCTCGCCCAAGGACCGGACCGACGTCGCCCTCGCGGTCGAGCTCGAAGCCGAGTACCTCGGCGCCAGCTACGTCGGCTCGGCCGCGGACGTCGAGTCGATCCGCTCGCTCGCCCGCGAGCTCGGTCGCGAGATTCCGGTGGTCGCCAAGCTCGAGCGCCAGCGCGCGATCCAGGAGCTCGAGGAGATCGTCGAGGCCGCCGACGTCGTCATGGTCGCTCGCGGCGACCTCGGCGTCGAGGTGCCCCTCTATCAGGTGCCGGTGCTGCAGAAGAAGATCATCGACATCGGGCTGCGCCTGGGCACGCCGGTGATCGTGGCGACCCAGATGCTCGAGTCGATGATCGCGCATCCGCGACCCACCCGCGCCGAGTCCTCGGACGTCGCCAACGCCGTCTTCGACGGCGCCGACGCCCTGATGCTCTCGGGCGAGACCGCCGCCGGCAGCTATCCGGTCGAAGCGGTGCGCACCATGGAGCAGATCGTCCGCGAGGCCGAAGGGCACGACCGCGCGCGCCGCCGGGAGCGCTCGAGCCTGGATCCGGTCCGGCCGTCATGGACCAGCGGCCTGTTCGTCACCGCCGACACCGTCGCCGCCTCCGCCAGCTTCGCCGCCCGCCGGCTGCCGGTGACCCGCATCGTCGCCTTCAGCCAGAGCGGCTTCACCGCCCGCCTCATCTCGCGCTACCGCCCCGAGGTCGAGATCGTCATGTTCACCACCGACCCGACCGTCGCCAGCCAGGCGCAGCTCGTCTGGGGGGTGACGCCGGTGCTGCTCGAGGCCGAGCCGCGACACCACGACGAGGTGGTCGAGCTGGCCGATCGCGCCCTCATCGAGCGCGGCCTGGCGGCCCCCGGCGACTGCCTGATCGTGCTCATGGGCGCGCCGATCGCCGAGCGGCCGCTGACCAACCTCATGCGGGTGCACCACGTGCGGGAGCGCTAGGAGTCTGCGCGGCGGGAACGTCCGCGGCAAGAACCTGGAGCGGCGAGCCAGCCCGCGCGGCTTGGGCAGCACGCCTCCTCCGCAGCGGGATCAGGGGACCGGCGCCAGCGTCCAGGAGCCCCGGGCCGTGTACTTGCGGTCCACGTAGCCGCCGGAGTCGACGTCGAACGGCGCGCAGCTCCAGCCGCCTTCGGCGGTCTCGCCCGGCCCGAAGGCCCCCTGCAGCCGCGACAGCTGCTCCCAGAAGCGGCTGCCGGTGCCGGCGTTGCCGGGGATCTCGATCTCGATCCGATCGGGAGCGATCGAGCGCACGATCACCTCGCCGTGAACGTGCGGCCAGAGCGAGATTCCGTCGCCGGCCGCATCGAGCACCGTGCGCTGGATCGCGCCGCCGTGGACGCCGTCGTACTCCACCACCCCCGGCGCGCGGCGCGGACGGGCCCCGAGCTCGAAGCCCAGCTCGAGCGTGCAGCTCACCGTGCTGCCGTCGGCCTCGGTCGACGACGCCGTGCCGTCCAGCCGGAACTTGAGCGGCAGCGGACGGGCCACCCCGCCGGGGTCGGTGGGGCTGCTGTCGCTGCAGCCCAGGAGCAAGAGGGGAGCCAGCAGCCACGCACCGGCTCGGGAGGAGACCGCGGGAACGACCATCCGGACACCCCCTCGAAAAACCGCCCTCGAATCGACCCGGAAATCGGGCGTCGAGCACGCCGCACGCCCCGCCCGGCGGCCCCAGGAACAGACTAGACCAGTTCCCACGCCGGCGCAATACGGCCGACGCTTCGGTCGAAAGTCAACTGACCGGGAGGACCCTCGACGCCGGTGGACCCGGCGACCGGACGAGACCCTGCCGGGTCACTTCCCCTTCTTGAGCGACAGATACGCCGGCAGCACGGTGATCGCGATGATGCAGGTCGAGACCGCGCCGAGGATTGCCACGATCCCCATCGAGCTCAGGCCCGGATAGGACGAGCGCGACAGCGAGCCGAAGCCGACGACGGTCGACAGGGCGGCCAGCATGATCGCCTTGCCGGTCTCCACCAGGCCCTCGTTGAGCTCCCGCGGCGAGCGGTCGACGTTCTCCCGGAACCTGTGGATCATGTGGACGCCGTAGTCGACGCCGATGCCGATGATCATGGTGGTGACGAAGATGTTCATGAAGTTCATCGGAATGTCGAGCAGCGCCATCGCGCCGAGCATCCAGCAGATCCCCATGGCCAGCGGCGCCAGGGTGATGAGGACCGCCCAGACGCGCCGGTAGTCGAACCAAAGCAGGATCGCGACCAGCACGAAGCCGAGCAGGGTGGCGAGCACGGCGTCCTCGAGCACCTCGGTTCTCAAGAGCTCGCTGACCACGTTGGCGCCGGTCAGGTGGACGTGCTCGCCGAGCTCCTCGGCCAGGCGGACCGCGTCGGGCGGCGGCTCCCGGCGCCAGACCCGGGGTGGCGGATAGAGGTAGACGGCGCTCTTCCAGCCGTCCGGCGTGCGTTTCAGGTAGCGCTCGAGCAGACCCGCGGCCTGCGACGAGGCGTCGATGTCGTCGACGCCGATCGGCGCCGTCCGGCCGAGCGCCTGGACGAACAGCTCGAGCCCCTGCTCGAACGGCTCGTAGCGCAGTCCCGCTTCGATCAGCGCCGAGCGGAACACCGTGCGCACGCGCTCGGCGTCGACGCCCGACGCCCGCAGCTCCGCCAACCACTCGAGCGCGGCGCGCTGGCGGGCGAGCGGCGGCAGCAGCGAGCCGATGTGATCGACGCCGGTCAGCACGCCCGTCCCCACCAGCTCCTGGGCGGCCGCGGCGGCTCGATCGACCGTTGCCAGCGTCTTTTCGAACGACTCGTCGTCGACGATCAGCATCATCTGCTCGAAGCCGAACCCGAACCGATTGGCGACCTCTTCACGCAGCTCGACCGCCGGATTGCCGCGTGGCCGCATCGAGCTGACGCTGTCTTCGAAGCGCACGCCCACGGCCGCGACGCCGGCGGCGGCCGTGATCAGGGCGCCTGCGGCCAGCATCGCTCGCGGGTGCCGCAAACTGAAGCGGATGACGTGCCCGCTGCCGAAGCCGTGCAGGAAGAGCCGCGGCTCGCGCCGGCGGCGCGTGTGGTGAGCCTCGCTCCAGGCGAGCATCGCGGGCAGCAGCAGGAGCACCGCCAGCATGCAGAACAGGATGCCGGTGCCGGTGAGGAAGCCCATCTGGTAGAGGCCGGTGAAATCGGTGACCCCGAACGCGTAGAAGGTCGCGGCCGTGGTGATCGCGCCGACCACCACCGCACGGCCGCTGCTGCCGCTCATCCGCTCCAGCCCCTCCTCCAGCGAGCCGCCGCGCTGCCGCTCCTCGACGAAGCGGCCGTACGAGACGATCACGAAGTCGATGCCCAGGCCGATGAGCAGCGCGGCGGTGCCGCTGGTGGCGGAGTTCAGGCCGCCGAACGCGAGCGCCGAGAAGCCGAAGGTGAGCACCAGCCCGCAGGCGAGGGGGAAGAACGCGTAAGCGAGCGCGCCCAGCCGCCGGAAGGCGAACAGGAACAGAATCAGCACGCCGACCGCCGAGGTCAGCACGTTGGCGATCACGTCGCGCCGGATCAGCTCGGCGTCACCGAGCCCGATCACGTAGCGGCCGCCCAGCGACACCTCCGGCGCCGGCTCGCCGGAGCCGCTGAACTCGGCCCAGCCCGCCCGCAGGCCGGCGACCTCGGTTTCGACCGCCGCCACCATCGCCGCGGAAAAACCGACGTTCTGCGGCGGCAGCACCGGCTTGGCGAGCATCAGGAGCATGCGATGGTCGCGCGACAGCAGATAGCCGCTCGACCAGTCGACCGACAGCCCGCTGCGGGCGGCGGTCAGCCGACCGAGGAAGAGGTTGGAGAGCCCGAGCGGATCGAGCTTGATCAGCTCCTTGGTGGCCAGCGACTGCGGCGTCGAGACCAGCCGCTTGAGCTCCTTGGCGCGCAGCTCGAGCCGCTCCGTGGTCAGCCGCTCGCCGAGCTCGGCGAGCTGTTCGCGGTCGAGAAAGAGGGGCGCCGTCGGCAGCAGCGTCCGCAGCAGCTCCTCGAGGTCGCCGATCCGGTACTCGACGTCGACGAAGTACTCGAGCCCTACCAGCCGGTCGCCGAGCTCGTCGACGAACGCCTCGTAGGGCTCGAGCAGGACGCCCTCCGGAATGCGGACGACGACCAGCAGATAGTCGACGCTGCCGAACGCCTCGAGGGCGTCGCGGAACTCCTGCACCGTCGGATCGTTCTTGGGCAGCAGGGCGAGGATGTCGGTATCGAACTCGAGCCGCGAGGCGAGCAGGAGCGCCGCCACCACCAGCACCGCGGTGACAGCGAAGACCAGCCGGTAGCGGCGCCCGGCGAAGCGGGCGACGCGGCCGAGAAGGCGATGGGAAAGGGTGCCGGGAAGGGCCACTACGAGCCGATTCTACGCGGGTGAGGAGCGGCCGCTCAGGTTTCGGACGCGGTCCTCAGACCGCCGAAGACCTTGGGGCCGTAGCGGACGAAGTACTCGACGCCCGAGTAGAGGCTGATCAACATCGCCAGCCAGAGCGACAGCGGCGCCAGGCGCTCGAAGCTGCCGAGCTGGTTGTAGATGATCAGCAGCGAGATCGAAACCACCTGGACCCCGGTCTTGGCCTTCGCCGAGACGATCGCGCCGAGCACGATGCCCTCGGCGGCGGCGACGCTGCGCAGGGTCGAGACGGCGAACTCGCGCGCGACGATCAGCACCACCATCCAGGCGGGCGCCAGGCCCAGCTCGACCAGCGAGATGAACGCCGCCGAGGTCAGCAGCTTGTCCGCCGCCGGATCGAGCAGCTTGCCGAGGCGGGTGATCTGCTTCCTGCGGCGGGCGATGTAGCCGTCGAGAAAATCGGTCAGCGAGGCGAGCAGGAACACCGCCAGGCCGATGTACTCCCAGTTCTCGCCCTTGGTCAGCAGCACGGCGACCAGGATCGGGACCAGCAGAATGCGCAGAACGGAGAGCCGGTTTGGTGTGTTCAGCATCGAGCGCCCGACACACCGGGCGCGTCGCTACTCCGGCGGCTCGGTGGTCATTACGAGGCTACCATTCGGATCGCGGTAGAGGTAGATCCGCTTGCCCTGGTGGGGCGCCTCGGTGTGCTCGAGCCGGAAGGTCGGATCGTGACGATGGATCCGGAGCACCTTCTCGACGTAGTCGCGGGTCTCGGCGTAAGGCGGCACGCCACCGTAGCGGGCGACCGCCTCCGGGCCGGCGTTGTAGGCCGCCAGGGCCAGATCGGTGCGCCCGAAGCGTTGCAGCATCGCACCCAGGTAGGAGGCGCCGCCGCGGATGTTCTGGCGCGGATCGTAGGGGTCGCTGACCGCCAGCTGGGCCGCGGTCTGCGGCATCAGCTGCATGAGGCCCATCGCACCCTTGTGCGACTTCGCCCGCGGGTTGAAGCCCGACTCGACCTGGATGACGGCCCGAATCAGGTCCGGATCGAGCCGCAGCCGCCGGGCGTACTCATGGATCCAGGCCTCCATCTCCGACGGCGCCGCGCGCGGGCGCGGGGCGCGCATCGAGCCGGAGGAGCCGGTGGCGCTCGAGCCCACCCCGATCATCACCTTGCGGCCGTCCGGCAGCACCTCGAGACGCACCTCGGCGGCGAGCGGGCCGGCGACCAGCGCGACCCCCAGCAGCAGCAGCGAGGCGGTTCTCCCGAAGGGCATCTCGTGTCTTGCTCATGCGGCTCCCAGCTCCTCTCGAACCATCTGGGGAACCGCGGTCAAGGCGTCCGGCAGCTTTTCCGGCCGCCGGCCGCCGGCCTGGGCGAAATCGGGCCGCCCCCCGCCCTTGCCGTCGACGATCGCCGCCACCCGCCGAGCAAGGGCGCCGGCATTCAGCCGGTCGGTCAGGTCCTTGCTGACGGTGGCGACCAGGCTGACCTTCTCCCCGTCCCGGCTCGCCAGCACTACCACTCCCGAGCCGAGACGATCACGGAGCACGTCAGCCATCCGGCGAATCTCGTTCACCGGCGCCGCCGGCACCTCCCGAACGACCACTCGAACGCCGGCGACTTCCGTCTCCGAATCGTCCCGGGCCGCTCCCGACACCAGCTGCATGCGCAGCCGGGCCAGCTCGCTTTCCAGCACGCGATTCCGCGCCCTCAGCTTGTCGACCTCGGCGGCCACCGCTTCCGCGGGAACACCGAGCTCGGCGGCCGTGTCCTCGAGCCATGCTCGCCGCTCCTCGAGGTAGGTACGGGCCCTTTCCCCGGTGAGCGCCTCGACCCGGCGGACGCCGGACGCGACTCCGCGCTCAGAGATAATGACGAAAGGCCCTATCTCACCGCTGTTAAGCACGTGACAGCCGCCGCAAAGCTCCAGGCTGTCGAGATTCGCCGCCGCGGAGCCTGCGGGCAGCTCGAGCCCGCCCACCTCCACCGTGCGCACCCGGTCGCCGTACTTCTCGCCGAACAGCGCCATGGCGCCGGCGGCGACCGCCTCCTCGTAGGCCCGATCGTCGGTGATCACGACCGGCCGGCCGAGCAGGATCCAGCTGTTGACCAGCGACTCGATGCGCTCGAGCCGCTCCGGCTCGAGTGGCCGGCCGTAGGTGAAATCGAACCGCAGCCGGTCGGGCGCCACCAGCGATCCCGCTTGCCGCACCCCCTCGCCGAGCTCGTGGCGGAGGGCGGCGTGCAGCAGATGGGTGGCGGTGTGGTTGCGCTGGGTGGGCCGCCGGAGGGCCGCCGAGACCACCGCTCGCAGCCGCTCGCCGGCGCCGAGGGAGCCCTCGTCGACCTCGATGAAGTGGAAGTGCGTCCCCACCTTGTCCTTCTGGGTGTCGGTCACCCGGGCGCGGCCGCCCGCCCAGAGGAGCTCGCCGCGGTCGCCCACCTGGCCGCCGGCCTCGGCGTAGAAGGGGGTCCGGTCCAGCACCACCACTCCCGCCTCGCCCGCTTCGAGCCGGCCGACCGCTTCGGCGCCGCCCCCGGCGAGCCGCGCCAGCCCCCGGACGGTGGCGTCGCCGAGCTGCCAGTCGCGGTAGCCGGTAAAGACGCTGGGCTCCAGCCGGCCGCCTTCGCGCAGCGCCTCCCGGGCGGCGTTCAGCCGGCCGCCGGCCTCGTCGGTGGCCGCCCGCGAGCGGCTGCGCTGCTGCTCGAGCGCACGCTCGAAGCCCGGCTCGTCGACGCCCACCCGCTCCTCCTCGGCGATCTCCCGGATCAGCTCGAGCGGCAGCCCGTAGGTGTCGTAGAGCCGAAAGACGGTGTCACCCGGGAGCTCGCGGTCGGTCTGCTGGCCGAGCTTGTCGATCTCGGCCTGGACCTGCGCCGAGCCGGTGGCGACGGTGGCCAGGAACTTCTCCTCTTCGGCCTCGAGCGTCACCACCGAGGCGCTCTCGACCTCGCCGAGCTCGCCGTACTGGGCGCCCAGCACCTCGCGCACGACCGGCAGCAGGCGGTGGAGAAAAGGCTCGTCGAAGCCCAGCCGCATGCCGTGGCGCACCGCCCGTCTGAGGATCCGCCGGAGCACGTAGCCCCGGCCCTCGTTCTGCGGAATCACGCCGTCGGCGAGCAGGAAGGCGGTGGCGCGCAGGTGGTCGGCGATCACCCGCAGGTCGACGTCGGCGCGCGGGTCGCGGCCGTAGTCGACTCCGGCCAGCGCGGCGGCCGCCCGCAGGATCGGCTGGAAGAGATCGGTGTCGTAGTTGGAGTCCACCCCCTGGAGCACCGAGGTGACGCGCTCGAGCCCGGCGCCGGTGTCGATCGACGGATTCGGCAGCTCGACCAGCTCGCCCCCGGGCCGCCGGTCGTACTGCATGAAGACCAGGTTCCAGATCTCCAGGTAGCGGCCGCTCTCGGTGCCCTCTAGCCAGCCGACGCGCGGCTGGCCCGGGCGCCGATCGACGAAGATCTCGCTGCATGGGCCGCACGGCCCGGCCTCGCCCATGGCCCAGAAGTTGTCGTCGGCGCCGCAGCGCAGGATGCGCTCCGCGGGCAGGGTCGAAAGCTCGGCCCAGAGCTCGGCCGCTTGGTCGTCCTGCTCGAACACCGTGGCGAAGATGTGCTCGGGATCGAGCTCCCACGGACCCGTCACCAGCTCCCAGGCGAAGCGGATCGCCTCCTCCTTGAAGTAGTCGCCGAAGGAGAAGTTGCCCAGCATCTCGAAGAAGGTGTGGTGCCGGGCGCTCGGCCCGACGTTCTCGAGATCGTTGTGCTTGCCCGACACCCGCATGCACTTCTGCACCGACACCACGCGCTCGGCGGGCGGCGAGCCGGCGCCCAGGAACGCGTCCTTGAACTGGACCATGCCGGCGTTGGTGAACAGCAGCGTCGGGTCGCCGTGCGGCACCAGCGCCGAGCTGGCGTGGGCCAGATGGCCCGCGCCGACGAAGAAGTCCACGAAGCTCTGACGGATGTCGCTGCTCTTCATCTCGATCTCGGCGCCCGGCAGCGCTCGAGCCTACTCTTTTTCGAGACGTTCCAACACCGCGTAGACGGTCTCCCCGGAGTAGCCCTTGCGGGCCAGGTGGCGAGCCAGGGCTTTCCGGTCGCCACCGGGGCCGCGCAGCCAGCGGCGAGCGGTCTCCTCCGCCAGTTCGATCTCATGGATTGGGCTTTCCCGCAGTACCGTCTCGATGACCCGACTCTCGACGCCCCGGCGCTCCAGCTCCGCCCGCATCCGGAGGCGACCGTAGCCGCGCCGCCGCCAGACGCCCTCGACCATCCCGCGCGCACACTCCAAGTCGTCGAGCAGACCGCCCGCCAGCAGTCGCTCGCACGCGGCCTCGATCTCTTCGGACCCGAAGCCGCGCGCGCCGAGCTTCCGCTCCAGCGCCCTTCTGAAGTGAGGCCGCCGGGCGAGCAGGTCTACAGCTTTATCGTAGCAGTCCCCGGAGCTCACCGACCGGTCATCTCGATGGGCGAGTCGCCCACCCGGCCCTCGGCCGCGAGTGACGCTTCCATCTCTTCACGGGCCGCGTCGGCGGTGAACTGCACGCCTTCCATCTTGAGTCGTAGCTCGTCGGGATTCGAGGCCCGGCGCAGAGCCTCCTTCAACGTGATCAGGTCGCTCTGATAGAGCGAGTAGAGCGACTGGTCGAAGGTCTGCATGCCGTATTGGCTGGTTCCGAGAGCGATCTGCTCCCGAATGTACTTGGTTTTCTCTTTGTTCTCAATGCACTCGCGGATGTAGGGCGTGACCCGCATGATCTCGGCGGCCGGCACTCGGCCGTTGCCGTCGGCTCGGCTGATCAGCCGCAGCGAGATCACCGCCCGCAGCACCTGCGCGAGCTGGATGCGGATCTGCTTCTGCTGATGCGGCGGGAAGACCGAGATGATCCGGTTGACCGTCTCGGTGGCGTCGACCGTGTGCAGGGTCGAGAACACCAGGTGGCCGGTCTCGGCGGCGAGCAGGGCGGTCTCGATGGTCTCGAAGTCGCGCATCTCGCCGACCAGGACAACGTCGGGATCCTGGCGCATGGCCGAGCGCAGGGCGCTCGGGAAGCTACGGGTGTCGACATCCACCTCGCGCTGGTTGACCAGCGACTTCTTGTCGCGATGCAGGAACTCGATCGGGTCTTCGATGGTGATGATGTGCTGGGTGCGGGTGGCGTTGATGTGATCGATCATCGACGCCAGGGTGGTCGATTTGCCCGACCCGGTGGTTCCGGTGCACAGGATCAGGCCGCGTCGCTCCAGGCAGATCGTCTCCATCACCGCCGGCAGGGTCAGCTCCTTGAAACCGAGGATCTGGGCCGGAATGACGCGCAGCACCATGCCCGCCGAGCCGCGCTGCTGGAACACGTTGCAGCGGAAGCGGCCCAGACCCGGCACCGAGTAGGCGATGTCGATCTCGAGATCTTCCTTGAAGCGCTGTTTCTGGCGCGCGTTCATGATCGAGTACG
>JBFGLX010000084.1:0-11672 GCA_041575955.1 Thermoanaerobaculia bacterium | reverse complement strand
TTTCCGGCGACCAACGTCGGTGGCGACGAGATGCGGGTCGAGACCTCCGCGAGCGCTCCGGCCAGCGCGCTGATCTTCAAGACGCTGAGCGACCCGTTCGCCGGCCAGATCTCGATCGTGCGAGTGGTCAGCGGCGCCCTGTCATCGGACAGCACGGTCTGGAACACGCGCGCCGAAGAGGAGGAGCGGCTCGGCCACCTGCTCACCCTCCAGGGCAAGCAGGCCAAGGAGACTCCGAGTCTGGTCACCGGCGACATCGGCGGCGTCGCCAAGCTCAAGCACTCCAAGTCGGGCGACACCCTGTGCGACAAGAAGCGGCCGGTGAACCTGGGCTGGATCGGCATCCGCTCGCCCGCGATCTCGTTCGCCATCGAGCCCAAGTCGAAGGGCGACGAGGAGAAGATCGGCGAGGCGCTGCGCCGCCTGATGGACGAGGATCCGAGCCTCGGCGCGCGCCGCGACACCGAGACCGGCGAGTACCTGATCTCCGGCACCGGCCAGCTGCACGTCGAGATCGCGGTCGCCAAACTCAAGCAGCGCTTCCACGTCGAGGTCATCCTGCACCCGCCCAAGGTGCCCTACCGGGAGACCATCCGCAGGTCGGCCGACGGTCACGGCCGACACAAGAAGCAGAGCGGCGGGCGCGGCCAGTTCGCCGACTGCCGGATCATCATGGAGCCGCTCGATCGCGGCGAGGACTTCGAGTTCGTCGACGAGATCTTCGGCGGCTCGATTCCGCAGACCTACCGGCCGGCGGTCGAAAAGGGCATCCTCGAGGCGCGTCAGCGCGGCTACCTGGCCGGCTACCCGGTGGTCGACTTCCGGGTGCGCCTCAAGGACGGCCAGTACCACGACGTCGATTCGTCGGAGATGGCGTTCAAGGTCGCCGGCTCGCTGGCGTTCAAGGACGCCATGGCCGCGGCCGCGCCGACCATCCTCGAGCCGGTCATGCACGTCGAGATCACCACTTCCGAGGAGTTCACCGGCGACATCATGAGCGACCTCTCGCAGCGCCGCGGGCGGCCGCAGGGCATGGAGACCAAGCGCGGCAACCAGGTGATCTCGGCCACCGTGCCGATGGCCGAGATGCTCGACTACGCGCCGGCGCTCACCTCGATGACCCAGGGCCGCGCCAGCTTCGAGCTCGAGTTCTCGCACTACGACGAGGTGCCCCGAAACATACAGGAGAAGCTCATCGAGGAGGCCCGGCGGGAGAAGGAAGCGGGGTGACCGCGGGCGTCCGCTTCCACTGGATCCTGAGCCCGCGCAAGGACCTTCTCTTCTACATCGGCTCGGCGCTCGCCGGCTGGCTCTATCTGGCGGTCATCGTCGTCGCCATTCAGACCCTCGACAACCCGCTGAGCGACCCGCTGGCGACGGTCGAGCTGGGAGGCGTGACGATCCCGCTGACGCTCGAGCTGCTGGTGGTGCTGAGCTGGGCGCTGATCCTGGACGCCCCGCACGTCTGGGCGACGCTCGCCCGCACCTTCTTCGACCCCGACGAGTGGCGGGTTCGGCGGCGCGAGATCCTGTTCTCGTTCGTCTGGTTCGCGGTCGGGCCGGCGGCGATCCTCACCCCCTACGCCCTGGGCGCGGTGGGCGCCGGCTGGGGCCGGCCGCTGCCGGCGGGCAGCCTGGCGATGGGGGCGATCCTCTTCTTCGTGTTCTTCAGGATCTGGGCCTACTACCACGTCGTCCGGCAGCACTGGGGCTTCTTCCGCCTCTACAAGCGCAAGGCCGGCGACTTCGACCCGGCGAGCGACCGGCTCGACACCTGGTTCTTCAACCTGTCGTTCTACCTGCCGCTGCTGCTGTTCATGACCAGCGCCTGGTACGCCCAGACTCCGGGCTTCCCGGATCTCGGCCTGCGGCGCCCGCTGGTCGCCGGGGTCAGTATCGGCGAGCTCGTCTATCCGCTGGCCTGGGCCGCCTACGCCGCGGTCCTGGTCGTCTACATCGCCCACCAGATCCGTCTCTGGCGCGACGGGCGGGCCCTCAACGGCAGCAAGCTCTTGATGCTCTCGCTGCTCGTGCCGCTGCACCTGATCGCCTTCAGCCATCCGGTGGTCACCGCCTTCGTGGTGCCGCTGGTGACCGTCGGTCACAACATCCAGTACCACTGCATCGTCTACAGCTACGCCCGCAACAAATACCCCGGACGCACCGAGCCCGGGTTCCGCTGGATCCGGGGGCTGTTCTCCAGCTTCGCCGTCTACGCGCTGGTCGGCCTCGTCTTCACCTTCGCCCTCTATCGGGGGCCGCTGGTGGAGGCCTTCCGCGACGCCACCGGCGGCCGGCTCGACGAGATCATGTTCAACTCGCTGGCCATGATGGCCGGTGTCCGCAACCCGGCCGACCTGGCACTCGGCGAGCAGGTGATGGCGGCGCTGATCGTCGGCTTCGCCATGCAGCACTACTACCTCGACTCCAAGATCTGGCGGGTGAGCAAGGACCGGCAGGTGCGCGAGTACCTGAAGGTCTAGCCTGACGAGCTGGATCCGGCGGGCGCCGAGCGCGTATAAAGGGGCCATGAAGCGATTGGCGCGCACCGTGAGGCCCGGCCTTCCGCTCCTGATTCTGCTCGGGCTCGCCGCCGGCTGCACCGGCGCCGGGGCCGCGGCCGACGAGACCGAGCGCCTCGCCGAGGCGCTCGGTCTGCGCGCCGGCATGTCGGTCGCCGACGTCGGCGCCGGCGACGGCGAGTGGAGCGAGCCGCTGGCTCGGCGGGTCGGCGAGGCCGGCCACCTCTTCGCCACCGAGGTGAAAGAGGATCTGGTGGCCGAGATCCGCGAGCGGCTCGAGAAGGCCGGCCTCGCGAACTTCACCGTCGTCGAGGGCGATCAGGAGTCGAGCGGACTGCGCGAGGCGTGCTGCGACGCGATCCTCCTGCGCATGGTCTACCACCATTTCGAGAGGCCCGAGTCGATGCGATCCGATCTCTGGCGAGCCCTCCGCCCGGGAGGCCGGATCGCCATCGTCGACATCGTCCCGCAGAAGCACTGGCGCGAGCTCGAGGAGGTGCCGGACCGGGGCGGGCACGGCATCCCGGCCGAGGACCTGGTCGCCGAGATGGCCGGCGACGGCTTCGAGCTGGTCGAGCGGCACGACCGCTGGAACGGCGACGAAGACCGCTACTGCCTGGTCTTCCGCAAGCCGGCGCCGTGACCGGCCGGTCGGCCGCGTCGAGATTGTAGGCTAGCCCGACCTTCTCCCAAACCTTCGCCCACAATGCCGCAACTACCTGAATCTGCTGCGTTTCGCTAGGCTCGAGCGATGCAACGATTTCCGCTCGCCGAGATGTCCGGGCTGATCCTCTGGCTGACGATCCTCGTCCTGCCGCTGCCGCTGTTGATGTTCTGGATCGCCTGGCGCTCCGACCTCGCCCCGGCCGGCTGGCTGTCGGCCGTGTTCATGACCCTGATCTACCTCTTCGTCTGGCTCTACATGCGGCCGAGCCACTTCGAGATCTCGCAGAGCTCGCTCGACGTCGTTTGGCCCGTCCGCCGCTTCTCGCTGCCGCGCTCCGAGATCGAGAACGTCGAGCTCCTGAGCGGAGCGGAGTTCAGGGAGCGCTACGGCTACGGCATGCGCATCGGCGCCGGCGGGCTGTGGGGCGGGTTCGGGCTCCTCAAGACGAAGAGCGTGACCTTCCGCTTCTACATCTCGAGGATGGAGGGCTACGTGATCGTCTGGCCGCGCACCGGCCGCCCGCTCCTGATCACCCCGGCCGAGCCGCAGAGCTTCGTCCGGGCTCTCGCGACCTCCTGAAAGAGCCGTCAGGCCAGCGAAGCTCCCCTCGAACCGACAAGGCCTGCTCCGGAAGGCGGGCGGCCCGGTCAATTCGAGCCGAGCCGGGCGCGCATCGCGCTACTCGGCGCGCTTGGTGAGCCGGAGCTCGTTGCCGGCCTCGCTGTACTCGACCTCGTCCATGAAGGCGTGGATCAGGTAGAGACCCCGCCCCCGGGCCTTGAGCATGTTCGCGGGCTCGGTCGGGTCGGGCAGCGCGGCGTGATCGAAGCCGGGACCCTGGTCGCGGATCACGTAGCCGATCCCTGCGGCGCTGCGCAGCGCATGGCAGAAGACCCGGCGGCTTGACCAGGGCTCGGCCTGACGGCGCTCCTCGATCAGCCGGTGATAGGGCTCGGAGCCCTCCCGGCGGAGGTCGGAGCTGACCTCCAGGTTGCCGTGGATCATGGCGTTGGAGAGCGCCTCGTGCAGGGCGATCCCGATCTGGGATCGGGTCTGGTCGTCGGCGAAACCGGTGCGCTCCAGGTCGTCCTGCAGGTAGGCGACCAGCGGCGAGATGAGCGCCGGGTCGTTGGTGAGCTCGAAGCGCGACTCGCTCGACTCCAGGTAGCGCAGGACGTCCGCCCGCTCGCGGCGAGCCATCGACATCGCCAGCACCTGTTGCACCACGTCCAACAGGAACCTCGGCAGGTCGGCCTTGGGCACGTAGCTGGCGGCGCCGGCCTCGAGCGCCTTCGCGGCGACCCGCTCGCTGCCCTCCGCGGTCATCAGAATGACCGGCACCAGCGGGAAGCGCTCCCGCGCCTGCTGCACCAGGGTCAGGCCATCCACCTCGGGCATGCGGAGATCGGTGAGCACCACGTCGGGCGTCCGCGCGGCGATGGCCTCGAGCGCCAGGCGGCCGTTCTCGGCCTCGACGATCTCGAGATTCTCGATCGGCTTGACGCAGCGGACGGCCAGCTCGCGATCGACCGCATTGTCGTCGGCGATCAGCAGTGTCGGCATCGGTCCGCGCGCTCCTCGAGCTACTCGGCCAGCGGCTGCTCCTCGATCCGCTTCGGCCATTCGAAGCGGAAGGTGGCGCCCCGGCCGCCGCCGGAGTCCAACGTCACTCTACCGCCAAAGCCCTCGACGATTCGCTGCACCAGCGCCAGGCCCATGCCGCTGCCGGCGAGGCGCTTGCCCGGCCCGAGCTTCTGGAAAACTCCGAAGACGTGCGCCCGGTCGGTGTCGGCCACCCCGGGCCCGTCGTCGGTGACGGCGAACTCCCAGAGCTCGCCGAGGTCGCGGCTTGCAACGACGATCGAGCCGTGGTCCCGATCGTGATGCTTGAGGGCGTTGCCGATCAGGTTGCGCAGAACCTGCTCGAAGGGTCCCCGCGCGGTCTCGAAGACGGGCAACGGCTCCTCGGCCGTGATCGTGAAGCCGTCCGGCGGATCGAGCAGAAACACGACGTCGCGCAGCAGGGCCGCGGTGTCCACTTCGACGATCTCGTCGCGCTCCAGCCCGGCCTCGGAGTAGACCAGGAGGTCGTCGGTGAGCGCCTTCATCAACAGCGCCCGCCGCCTGAGCTCCTCGAGATGCCCCTTGGTCTTCGCCGGGATCGCGTCGCCGAGATCCTCTTCGATGAAGTTCGCCAGCGTCACGATGGAGCGCAGCGGCGCCCGCAGATCGTGCGACGCCACGTGGGCGAACTGCTCCAGGTCGGCGTTCGAGCGCTCCAGCTCCTTGGACTGACGGGCGAGCAGCTCCCGGTCCGCCTTCTTGTCGGTGATGTCGCGGGCGACCGCGTAGATCAGTCCGCTGTTTACCATCGGCGCCGCGCGCCAGGCGAGCCAGCGGTAGTCACCGTCCCGGGTCCGGTAGCGGTTCTCGAAATCGATCGCGATCGCGCCACGGGAGAGGTTCTCGACCTCGGCGAGGGTGCTCGCCTGATCGTCCGGATGCACGAACTCGACGAAGCGCTTCGACAGGAGCTCCTCGCGAGAGTAGCCGAGGACGCGCTCGAAGGCCGGGTTGACCCGCCGGAAGTAGCCGTCGAAGTCGGCCACGCACATCAGGTCGAGCGCCAGCCTGAACAGGCGACGCAGATGGACCTCGACCTCGGATCGCTCGTCGCCCGCGGATCGCGGGTTTCGCTCTTCGCTCATCGGCAGCGTCGCAATCGGACGACCGGCTGGTGTCCGGACCGGATCCCATATACTACTCGGTCTGCCCGCGGGTGCCCGCCCGGGCGCCGGCCGCCGCGGGCGCGACGAAGACGTAGGTGCGTCCCGCCGGCGGTCCGAGGAGCCGCCCGCGACGCCCTTCCGGCCAGGCGATCTCGACGGCGTCGACCTCGCTCTCGGCCCCCAGGCCGAAGACCAGCGACGGCTCCGAGGCCGACAGGTACGAGCGGCCGGAGGCCAGGGTCGCGGACTGCCGGCGGCCGCCCGCGACCACTGTCGCCCGGGCCCCGTACGCCGCGCCGCCACGCGGGCCGGCCCACAGGCGGAGCCCAAGCCAGGCCCCCGCGGCGCCGTCGTTGCGCAGCAGGACGGGCGGTCCGCCGTTCTGGGTCAGCACCAGGTCCGGGTCGCCGTCGCCGTCGAGATCGCCCCAGGCCAGCCCCCTGGCCACCCGCGGCGCCGCCAGCGCCGCGCCCTCGAGCGCCGCGAAGCGCGGCTCCCCGGCCACGCGCCGAAAGACCTGGAGCGGCTGAGCGTAGCTCT
Organism: Thermoanaerobaculia bacterium; assembly: GCA_041575955.1. Taxonomy (GTDB): domain Bacteria; phylum Acidobacteriota; class Thermoanaerobaculia; order Multivoradales; family JAHEKO01; genus JAHEKO01. The sequence continues at coordinate 5,214 of JBFGLX010000084.1, read as the reverse complement.
GATTCGGGCGCAGCCGCTCGATCTCGGGCTCGATGTGGCCGTTGGCGAGCACCACGTCGTTCCAGCCGTCGAGATCGAGGTCGAGAACCAGGGTTCCGAAGGCGAGCGTCATGAGACTCGGAAGACCGATGCCCAGCTGGGCGGCGTCGTCGCTGTAGAGCCCGCCCGCACGGAACCGGAAGAGCGCCGACATCTCCTGGGCGAAGTTGCCCACGACGATGTCGGTGCGGCCCTCCCCGGTCAAATCGCCGGCGTCGATGCCCATGCCGCCGCGCGGCGCGCCCGAGCCGCTGAAGGCGATGCCGAGCTCGACGCCCGCCTCCTCGAACACGCCGCCGCCGCGGTTGACGAACAGGAAGTTGCGCTCGGTGTCGTTGGCCACCGCCAGATCGGTTAGACCGTCGCCGTCGTAGTCGAGCGGCACCACACCGAGGGTCTTGCCCTCGGGCGCGTAGAGGCCGCTTTCGACCGTGACGTCGACGAAACCGGCGCCGGCGCCGAGGTTGCGCAGCAGGCGGTTCGACGCCCCGGAGTAGACCTCGGGGGTGCAGTAGCTTCGGCGCTCGCCGTCCGGCAGGCAGGCCACGTCGCTCTCCTCGGTCCAGGTCACGTAGCGCCCGGCGAAGAGATCGAGCCAGCCGTCGCCGTCGGCGTCGAAGAAGGCGGCGCTCGAGCCGAACCCCGGCGCCAGCTCGCGGATCAGCGAGGCGGCGTCCTCGAAGCGGCCGTCGCCGCGGTTGCGCAGCAGGGCGTCGCGGCCGACCGCCGTGACGAACAGGTCGGTCGCGCCGTCGCCATCGACGTCGCCGGCCGCGACCCCCATGCCCACCAGGCGCAGCGCGACGCTCGCGCGGGCGGTGACGTCCTCGAATCGCCAGTCGCCGGCGTTGCGGAAGAGGGCGGACGCCGATCGCGGCGAGCCGTTGACGAAGAACAGGTCGCTTCGGCCGTCGCCGTCGTAGTCGACCACCGCCACGCCGGAGCCCATCGTCTCGGGCAGCAGGCGGTCCCCGGTCGCCCCGTTGTCGTGGACGAACGCGATTCCCGATTCGGCGGTCGCGTCGACCAGCAGCTCGCCGGGCGCGGCGGGCTCGACAGGCGCGACCGGCTCCCGCTCGGCCGCGCACGCGACCATCACCAGCAGCCAGGCGGCCGTGCGCGCGCGCGCCCTCATCCGATCAACCCGTGCTTGCGCAGATAGTAGGCCATGTTCCGCTCGTCGATGCCCAGCCTCCTGGCCGCCTCGCGTTTGACCCCGCCCGCCAGCTCGAGCGCCTCGGTCAGGAGCCGCCGCTCCTCCGCTGCCAGCGCCTCGCGCAGGGTGCGCGGCGCCGACGAGCCGCGCGGCGCGCCCCCCAGTGGCGGCAGGCTCTCGGGCCCAATCTCGTCGCCCCGCTCGAGCAGCACGGCGCGCTCGATCACGTTGCGCAGCTCGCGCACGTTGCCCGGCCAGTCGTAGCCGCGCAAGGCCGCGAGCGCCGCCTCGCCGGGACCGCCGACGTTCTTGCCCAGACGGGCGGAGAACTCGCGGGTAAACGCCCGCGCCAGCAGCTCGACATCCTCGACCCGGTCGCGCAGGCGCGGGATGGCGATCTCGAAGACGTGGATCCGGTAGAACAGGTCGGCGCGGAACGTGCCCTCTGCGACTCGGCGCTCGAGGTCGGAGTTCGTGGAGCAGATCAGGCGTACGTCCACCAGGGTCGACTCGCTCTCGCCCACCCGTTCGAAGGCCCCGCTCTCGAGCACCCTGAGCACCTTCGCCTGCGCCGGCGGCGGCAGCGAATCGACCTCGTCGAGCAGCAGGGTGCCACCGTGCGCGATCCGGAAGCGCCCCTCCCGGTCGGCCACCGCGCCGCTGAAGGCGCCGCGGCGATGGCCGAAGAACTCGCTCTCGAAGAGGCCCTCGGGGACGGCGGCGCAGTTGACCGCCACGAACGGTCCGTCGGCCCGGGCGCTCTCGAGGTGGATGAGCCGCGCCACCTCCTCCTTGCCGGTGCCGGTGGCGCCCAGCAGCAGGACCGTCGTGTCGGCCGTCGCCGCGACCTCGGCGAGCTCGACCACGCGGCGCCAGCCGGGCGACTCGCCGATCGGCGGCGGCCGCTCGGGCAGGGAGCCGGCGCCGGAGCGCAGGTACTTGAGCTCCCGGCGCTCGACCGACTGGGCCAGCACCCGGTCGAGCACCAGGGTCAGCTCGTCCGGATCGGTCGGCTTCAGAAGATAGTCGACCGCTCCGGCGCGCATGCACTCCACCGCCGAGCGGACCGTCCCGTATGCGGTGAGCACGACCACCGGCGGACCGCCGCGCCCGAAGACCGCGCGCACGATCTCCAAGCCACTCTCGCCGGCCAGCTTGAGATCGGTCAGGACGGCGTCGACGCCGGAGAGCATCCGTTCCTCCAGGGCCGACCGCGCCGAATCCGCGGTGCGGATCCGGAACCCCTTCTCGCCGAGCAGCGCGGACAGCGACTCGCGCACGTAGGCCTCGTCATCCACCACCAGAACGGTGCCGCGCCGCTTGACGCTCATGCCTCCACCACCCGGCGCGCCGCGGCCTTCGGAAAGTGCACCTCGAACGCCGCGCCGGGGCCGTCCGGCGCGTTGGCGGCGCTGATCTCGCCGCCGTGGTCCTGGACGATGCCGTGGCAGACGGCAAGGCCGAGTCCGCTCGAGCCGCGGGTGGAGTAGAACGGCTCGAACAGACGGTCGACCGCCTCCTCGTCGAGACCCGGACCCCGGTCGGTGATCCTGACCGTGACCCAGGGGTCGCGCTCGGTGAGCTCGACGCGAATCTCGCCGCCGCCCGGCTGCCCTTCGCAGGCGTTCAGCAAGAGGTTCAGGAACAGCTGGCTCAGATCCACGCGGTTGGCGAGGATCTCCGCTCCCCGGGACTCGTCGGCGACCTCGATCGCGACCTTCGGAAACCGCGGCGCGAGGAAATCGACCGCCTCGCGGATCGACTCGAGCATCGAGAACGACTCCTTGGGCGACCGGGCGGGGTCGGAGAACGTCAGCACGCGGCGGACGACGGCCGCCGCCCGGTCCAACCCCTCGCGCACCCGCCGCAACCGCTCCCGGGCCCCGGGCGTGTCGCCCGCCTCCAGATCGGCCTCGAGCAGGCGCAGGTAGTTGCCCATGCCCTCGAGCGGGTTGTTGACCTCGTGGGCGACGCCGGCGGCGAAGCGGCCGACGCTCGCCAGCCGCTCGCTGTGCAGGAGGCCCCGCTCGAGCTCGCGCACCTTGCGCTCCTGTTGGGCCGCCGCCTCGGCGCGCACCCGCCGATGCAGCTGCACCAGCGCCAGCGCCACCACCGCCGACAGCGCGACGATCACCACCAGGTTCCAGATCACCGTCCGGCGGTAGCGCCCCGCCAGGGCCGCGACCGAACGCTCGACCTGGCTCGCTTCCTGCCGGGCGACCAACCAGAAGTGGACGGGAGGATCCCAGTGCGGGTCCTCGATCTCGACCGCCGCGACGAGCTCCGTGCCCGCCGCCGGGGCCGGCGCCGCCGACTCGAGCGCCAGGCCTTCGGCGCCCGAATCCCCCTCCTCGTCCAGGACCTTGCCGAGATCCACCCAGGCCCGGATCCAGGCGTCGCTGCCGAGCTGAAAAGACCCCTGCGACGCCCGCCAGTCCGGCTCCAGGCCGGGGGCGGGCTGGGCCGGATCGAGGACCACCACGGCCCCCTCCCGCCGCCCCACCTTCACCGGCTCGTGACCGCCCATCGACAGCCAGAGCTCCCTCAAGGCGGGCCGGACCTGGACGAAGAGCACCAGCGTCCCCTCGGCGTCGAGCCGGGCCCAGCGCCGCACCAGCGGATCGGCGCTGGCGAGCCGCTCGGAAAGCAGCTCGAGCGGCGGCGACTCCAGCAGCGCCCGGACGTCGGCGCGCAGGTTCGCCAGCCGCGCCCGGTACGCCTGGCCGCGCTCTTCCAGGCGCAGCTCGACCTCGTGCTGGGACATCCGGCGCGCGTCGGCGCGCGCGGCGATGATCTCCCGGATCGCGGCGCCGTTGAGCAGCACCAGACCGCCGAGCAGGGCGCCGGTGGCGACGATCGCCCACCAGCGCTGCGAGAAGATGCGGCTTCCCTTCATCGGACCGAGTCGCATGCTACCGAAACCCGGGGCCGGCGGCGCGCCTCTCGGGGCTCGGCCGGGCAGAACGGCCGGACTATCCGGTGCGGCCGAAGATCGTGATCGAGACGTACAGATCGTTGAAGTCGCGGTCGCCGGCCTCGCACCCGCCGTCGTTGGCGCCAAAGCCGAAGGTCCGCATCAGGATCTCGCTGTTGTGATGGCAGTTCGAGCCGCTGCCCAGGACTCCCGCGTTCGGCGTCATGTGGACCTCGTAGACGCCCCTGGTGGGAGCCGTGAACGTGCCGGTCTTGAGCAGGGTGAACGCGCCTCCGCTGCTGCTGCGGCCGCTCGCCTCGAACAGCACCGAGCCGTCCGGAGCCAGGATCTTCACGCTCTGATCGGCGGAGCTTTGCGCCGACGCGGTCACGAAGCAGAGCTGACCTTCCCTGATCGTGATCCCCTGCGGCAGGTCGGTGCAGTGCTTGTCCTGCACGTCCGCCCCGGGCCGCATGTTGATCACGCTGGTGCCGGTCGCGCGGATCGAGTAGACCCGGTTGGTGGAGCCGATGAACCCCACCTCGCCGCTCCCGGGCCTGCCGGAGATGACCGAGCCGGTCATGTTGTTTCGCAGCCAGACGCTGTCGTGCAGGTCGAAGCTGACGCACCCTCTCTCCGGGAAGTAGAAGCCGACGAAGTCGCCTCCCGAGACGTCGATCGGCCGCGACAGCTCCCACTTGTTGTAGCCGACCTCCGGCGTCTGGACCTCGCTCTTCCCGAGCACCTTCCACCGGTCGCCGTCATGGGAGTAGAGAACCATCTGCACGGGCAGGTTGTTCTCCGCCCAGATCTCCCAGTCTCGGACGCTGCCCGCACCGACGAACGGCTGGTTGGTGTCCACCATGTAGAAATCGTGCCAGCTGTCGGCATAGTCGCGATCGGTCGGGCTGTTTCCAGCGCTGATCATCGGAGGCCTCCTTACAAGAAATGTGACGTTTCGAGGACCCTATGACAGAATCGCGCCTCTGTCGACCCTTCTGTCTCTCCATGCGCAGCTCACGACGGTGAGCAGGCTCGTCCTGCTGCTGGCCGTGGCGTTGGGCTGCTCCGCCGCGCCCGGCGGCGACGATCGCCGGCCGAACGT
>JBFGLX010000083.1:0-11703 GCA_041575955.1 Thermoanaerobaculia bacterium | reverse complement strand
TTGGCAGGTCCCCCAGACGGGGCCTAAAGCGCAGCGCCCCGGTCCAGCCACCTCAAGCGGAGACTTGCCAGGCCTTGTCGCCTGGCAAGGCTCTCGCGCTTGCCGGTTTCAGAAGGGGCGCGAGCCAGCCCCGGACGGGGGACCTGCCAGCCCCCAACCCCCGACCCTGGACCAACCGATGGCACGAGGACCCCCTCTACCGCCGACTGGGGACAAACCGCTCGTCGGGTAGGCTCCTCGCGATGGCGAGAGCCTTCCTGATCCTGAACGAGGCCGAAGTGCGCCAGGCGATCGACATGGCCGCCTGCATCGAGGCTTGCGAACGGGCCTTCGCGGCCTATTCCGGCGGCGGCGCCGAGCTTCCGGACGTGATCCATCTCGACGTTCCGGAGACGGGCGGCGAGATCCACGTCAAGGCGGGTCATCTGCACGGCCAGCCCTACTACGCGGTCAAGGTCGCGAGCAGCTTCACCGGCTCCGGCGGGTCGCTGGCGGACGGCTTCGTCGCGGTCTTCGACTCCCGGGACGGCGCGCCCGTGGCCGTGCTGCTCGACAACGGCTTCCTCACCGATCTGCGGACCGGCGCGGCGGGTGGGGTGGCGGCACGTCACCTCGCCCCGGCTCGCATCGGGACGGTCGCGGTGATCGGCACGGGAATCCAGGCCGGAAAGCAGCTCGAAGGACTGGTCGAGGTCCGCCCCGACCTGTCCGAGATCCGGATCTGGGGAAGGAATCGCGAGCGCGCCGCGCTCCGGGCCGAAGCCCTGCGGAGCCAGCTCGGGAGCGGATGCGAGGTCGAGGCCGTGGACGAAGTCGAGGCGACGGTCGCCGGCGCCGACGTCGTGATCACCTGCACGGCCGCTCGGGAGCCGTTGGTCCGGCGATCCTGGCTGAAGCCGGGCGCCCACGTCCTGGCCCTCGGCTCCGACGGCGCCGGCAAGCAGGAGCTCGATCCCGCGATCCTGCGCGAGGCGGATCTGCTCGTGGTGGACTCCCGCGACCAGTGCGTACGGCTGGGCGAGCTGCAGTGGGCTCCGGACGAGGCCGGGCGCACCGTCGAGCTGGGCACCATCTGCGCCGGCGAGGCTCCGGGGCGCACGGGCGACGATCAGCTCACCGTCTGCGACCTGACCGGCCTCGGCGCCCAGGACGTCGCCGCCGCCAACGTGGTGATGAGTCGGGCGGCGGGCCTCGGCCGGGTGATCGAGCCGTGATCCGCGAGGCTCAGTCGAGCGGATCGACGACTCGCAGCCTGTTCGTCGCCTGCGTGGCGGCCGCCTGCCTCTTCGGCTGTGGGGATCGCGGACCGCAGGTCGATCGCGACGTCGCGATCGCCATGCGCGACGGCGTCGTGCTGCGCGCCAACGTCTGGCGTCCCGCGGGCGGCGGACCTTTTCCGGTCCTCGTCTACCGCACTCCGTACGGCAAGGACGCCACCGAGTCGTGGTACTCGACCCACGCGCGGGCGGTCGAGCGCGGGTACGCCGTCGTGTTGCAGGACGTCCGCGGTCGCTACGCGTCGGACGGAAACTTCGATGCCTATCGCAACGAGGGGCGGGACGGCTACGACACCATCGAGTGGGCCGCCGCCCAGCCCTGGTCGAACGGGGCGGTCGGCACCTTCGGGCTCTCCTATCCCGGTGCGGTGCAGTGGCTCGCCGCCCTCGAGCGCCCGCCGCACCTCGTCGCCATGGCGCCGGCGATGACCTTCTCGACGCCGCGCGACTTCTTCTACTTCGACGGCGTCTTCGATCTCTCGTGGCTGGCCTGGATCTTCAACAGCATCGCTCCCGATCTGCGCCACCGCGCCGGGCTGCCCGGGCCCCGGGACGAGGCCGCGGCCGAAGCGCACTGGGCGGAGCACGGGGCCGCGCTCCAGGAGCGCCTGCCGCTCTCCGATCTGCCCGAGCTCCGCCAGGTGGCGCCCTTCTACTTCGACTGGCTCGGCCACCCGCCGACCGATCCCTGGTGGAACTGGGGGGAGATCCGCGGCCGCTACGGCGAGATCGACGCCGCGGTGCTGAACCTCTCCGGTTGGTACGACGAGGCCTACGGACCCGAAGGCGCCGCGACCAACTTCAACGGCCTGGTGGCGGCACGGCGCGGGGCGGCGGATCCGCGGACGCGGCTCGTCCTCGGTCCCTGGGTGCACGGCGTCGGCTCGACCGCGAAGAGCGTCACCGGCGACGTCGACTTCGGTCCCGAGGCCGCCATCGACTACGACGATGTCGTCCTCGACTGGATGGATCGCCATCTCCGGGGCGTCGACAACCGGGAGGCCGGAGAGCGCCCGGTCCGGCTCTTCGTCATGGGCGAGAACCGCTGGCGCGAGGCGGACGCCTGGCCGCCGGCGGGAAGCGCGAGCCGGAGCCTCTATCTGCAGAGCGGCGGGCTGGCGGACGCGCCCGCCGGGTCGGGTGAGCCCGGCACACGCCTCGTCTCCGACCCGGCCGCCCCCCTGCGCGATCCGTACGCGGCGTTCGGCCCGCACGACTACGGCGGCTTCCGCGACGGCGAGTCGGTGCGCCTCTTCGACTCCGACCCCCTCGACCGCGACCTCGAGGTCACCGGCGACGTCACCGCCACGATCTACCTCTCCTGCGACTGCGCGGACACCGATCTCTGGGTTCGGCTGCTCGACGTCGCGCCGGACGGCTCGGCCATCAACCTGATGAGCCCTGGCCTCGAGGTGCTGCGCGCAAGCTACCGCGAGCCGGCGCTGGGCCGGCGACTGCTGGCGCCGGGAGAGATCTACGAGCTCACCCTCGATCGACCGATGACGAGCTACGTCTTCCGCCGCGGCCATCGCATTCGCGCCCAGATCTCGACCTCCTTTTTCCCCCACTTCTCGCGCAACCTCCACAGCGGCGCCCTCGAGACCGAGTCGAGCGACTCCCGCACCGCCCTGGTGACGATTCACCACGACGCCGCCCATCCGTCGCGCCTGGTGCTGCCGGTCGTCGAGCGCTGAGGCGACCGGAGCGGATCTCAGGCCCCGCTCCCGCCCCGGCAACCCGGCGGGCCAAATCGACCCACGACGGCCGGCTGGTTTCCAGGTCGGCCGGGGTAGGCTGGGGCCCGACCCTGCCGCCGGTCCGCGACCGGTCATCGGAGGACCCTGATGTCAGACGTGAAAGACGAGATTCGAGAGATCGTCGACCGCGAGACGCGCGCCTGGGACACCCGCGACCTGAATCTCCTGATGTCGGTCTTCCACCCCGACATGGTCTGGCCGTGGCCGCCCAACCCGCAGGCCCACGACCCTATGGAGTGGGTGCTCGAGTGGGGCCGCTACGACGACCGGCGCTGGCGGCGCGGCTGGCAGGAGCTGTTCAGCCGCCACGTGCTGGTCCACAACCTCCGCGAGACCCGCAAGATCGAAGTCTCGAAAGAGGGCGACGGCGCGTTCGCGGTGGTCGACATCGACACCCTCTGGCGCGACGCCGAGGGCCGCGACTTCCGCTGGCAGGGGCGCACCTGCAAGATCTACACGAAGGTGGCCGACGGCTGGAAGATGATCGCCCAGACCGGGGTGCTGGACTACCGGGGCGAGTGATCGGGGCCTCAGGGCTCCGTTCCGCTCCCCTGGAGCCCCCGGTAGAGCTGCTCGGTATGCCGCTCGGTGGTGATGAAGCTCCACGAGTAGCTGTCCCACCTGGCGAGCAGCCCCTCCTCCTTGACCTGCTCCAGGCTCTTGCCGTCGGCGATCGCCTGGCGGATCACGGCCGCGGTCTCCTCGAGCATCTTCAGGTTGGTCTCGAGGTCGGCTCGGGTCGCCAGCGGGCCGTGGCCGGGGATGATCTTCGCGTCGGCGGGCAGCTCGGCGAGGATCTTGCCCATCGCGGCGATGTAGCCCGGGACGGTGCCACCACTGTCCAGGTCGATGAACGGGAAGATGCCGTTGAAGAAGTAGTCGCCCATGTGCACGACGTTGGAGCCGGTGAAAAAGACGACGGTGTCGCCGTCGGTGTGGCCGGCGGGGAAATGGACCCCGCGAATCTCCTCGCCGTTCAGGTGCAGCGTGAGCTCGCTGTCGAAGGTGACGATCGGCAGGGCATGGCCGGGAACAGCGGTGCCGGACTGGCCGTCCGTGGCCAGCCTCGAGCGCACGTTGTGGTGCGCGATGATGGTGGAGTCCAGGCCGAACGCCCTGTTGCCGTGGGTGTGGTCGCCGTGGTGGTGGGTGTTGAGCACGAACCGCACCGGCTGGTCGCTCAATCCGCCCAGGGCCGCCCGGATCTTGGGCACCAGGGGCTCGAACTTGTCGTCGACGAGGACGATTCCGTCTTCGCCCACCGAGACCCCGATGTTGCCGCCGGCGAAACCGCCGACGCCGTAGAGCATGTAGACGCTGCCGGCGACCTTCTCCGCCTTGATCTCGATCGCGTTCCAGTCGATCTGCTGTCCGAAGGCCGCCAGGGGCGCGGCCAGCAGCAGGGCGGCCATGAGGGTTGTCCTACGCATCGGGCTCTCCTCCTCGAGTCGTTGTCCGCGAACTCTATCCTGGCGCCGGCGGGTCCCGGGTGGCGGCCCACCGAGAGCGGCGCGGCGGGCCAGCGCGCCGTGCGCCCGCCCGCGCCCGTCGCCGCTCAGCTCGCGCCCTGGGCGTTGATCCCCTTGTCGTAGGGGATGAACTCGACGTCGAAGCTCGGGTCGATGCGCGCGCCCTGCGGGCGGTAGCGGTTGACGTAGTCGAGGATCCGCGGATCGGCGCTCCCCTGCCGTTGCTCGTAGTCGAGAAAGTCGTCCTCGAACCAGTCGAAGATCTTGTTCAGCCGTACCTCCCGGCTCTGCGCCAGCACTTCGACGTTGCTCTTCCGGGTCACGAACTCGGTCATCGCGGAATCGAGCTGGGCGTCGAGCTCCGGACCGGTGAACGGCTGCCGCGGCAGGCGCGGGCAGCTGATCGAGGCGCAGTTGATCGCGGCGTGGATTCTGGGGTCCCGGTAGCGCGCGCGGATGATGTCGTCCTCGAGATCCTTCAGGTTCGTCTCCTCGCCGCCGACCACGATGTCGCGCACGACGAAGAACGCGCGACCCGAGATCAGCCCCCCGGTCCAGACGCTCTCGGTCTCCGGGCCGCGGTCGAGCACGCCGAGGAACACCTGGGCGTTGTACGCGTTGATCCAGTAGGCGAGCTCGTGGTCGCGGGTCGGAAACAGGTCGGGATCGCTGTCGGGGCTGATCCGGCGCACGAGATCGAGATAGGCGTCGAGGTCGGTTCGGTTGCGGGCCAGCCGCTGGTAGTCGACGAAGCCGCGCTCGTCGACGAACTCCTCGAGCACCTTGCCCCAGATGTCGTGAGCGAAGGTCTCGGGCCGCTCGCCGGCGCCCGGCGCCTCGCTCCGCGCATGCCCGACCGGCAACATCAGGCCGGTCAAGAGCAGCAGCGGCAGGTGGAATCTCACGTGTCTCATCTCTCGATCTACGAGCCGGTCGCGGAGTTGGATCGGCTCGGCCGCGAGCGCGACGCCTCGGCGGATATCGGGGGATGGTCTCTCCCGATGGCCTCGAGATGATACCAGCGGGCGGGGCGTCCCCCTACGGAGCGCCCTCGATCTGGCCGTCGGCGTTCAGCGCCGGGTAGTCGCGGCCGCGCTGCCGGCAGCCTTCGGCGACCTCCGGATGGCACCACTCGAAGAGCGTCCGGTCGAACACCTGCGGATCGAGCCGCGACCTCTCGTAGAGGCCCGCCAGCCGGCGCTGGCGCTGGGCCTCGAACAGGATCAGGGCCGCTGCGACCGACACGTTGAGCGACGCCACCATGCCTTCCATCGGGATGCGGATCCGGCGGTCGGCGGCGGCCAGGGCGTCGGCGGTCAAGCCGTCCTTCTCCTGGCCGAAGAGCACCGCGGTCGGCGCCGTGAAATCGACCTGCCGGAAGTCGACCGAAGGCTCGGCCGGGTGCGCGGCCAGGAGCTGGAAGCCGCCCTCGGCGAGCACCGCGAGCGCGCTGGCGAGGTCGGCGTGCACTCGCACGTTGACCCAGCGCTTCGAGCCACCGGCGGCGAGGTGGTGCATCGGCAGGCCGCCCGCCGGCACCACCGCGTGCGCCTCCCAGATGCCGACGGCGTCGGCGGTGCGCACGACCGCCGAGAAGTTGTGCGGCTTGTGGACGTTCTCGAGCAGGACGGTCAGATCGGGCTGCCGTCGCTCGAGCACCGAGCGGATGCGTCGGAAGCGGCGCGGGTTCACGGGCGAGATTCTAAGGCCGGCGGGCCCTCGCGAACCGTAACTCCCTTTGCCGGGGTATCCCGGCAAAGAGACCCACGACGGCCTTACGCCCTCCGCAGTCCGGTGGAGTTAGAATCCCTTTCGGCAAACAGCAGAGGAGGCTCCCCATGCAGATCCCCACGATGACCTACCGAGTGACGGCCGCCGTAGCGGCGGTGCTGCTCACCCTGCCGCTCGCCGTCCTGGCGGCCGGCAGCCCGCCGGCGTCGAGCGCCGCGGGCGATCCCAAGGCGATGGCCAAGGACGCCTACAACCGGGCCCTCAAGTACCGCGACAAGGCCTGGGAGTACGAGGCGAAGGCGGCCGTCGCCGAAGCGAAGGAGCGGACGAAGCTCGAGAACAAGGCCGAGAACGAGTACGAGAAAGCGGTCAAGGCGCTCAAGAGCGCGGTCGGCGACGACCCGGCCTTCTACCAGGCGCACAGCAGCCTCGGCTACGCGCTGCGCAAGCTCGGTGACTACGAGGGCTCGCTGGCGGCCTACGACCGCGCCCTGGAGATCCAGCCGAGCTACGCCGAGGCGATCGAGTACCGGGCCGAGGCCTACCTCGGGCTGAACCGGCTGGACGAGGCCAAGGCGGCCTACATGGAGCTCTTCCGCACCGATCGCAAGCGGGCTGCGGAGCTGATGGAGGCGATGCAGGAGTGGGTTGCGGTGCGCCAGGCCGACGCGGCCGGCGTCGAGACGAGCGTCATCGGCGAGTTCTCCGGCTGGGTGGAGGAGCGGGCCCACCTGGCCGAGCAGACCGGCGACGCCTCGGGCGGCTCCTGGTAGGCGCCGGGCCGCGTCGCCTCGAGCCGCGACGCCCCCGAGCGGGGGGGCGCGAGGCTTTCCCCAACGCGTCTCTTCACCGTTGGCCCTGGCTCGCCGCCGCGGTCGCGGCCGGAGCTCTGGCGGGCGCGCCGCTCGTCGGCTGCGCCACCGCCGGCTCGAGCGGCGAGCTCGCCGACTCGGCCCCGACCGAGCCGGTGGCGCCCTACGAGTGGCGGCTCCCGGCCGGATTCCCGGTGCCGCCGGTGCCGGCGGACAATCCGATGTCCGAGGCCAAGGTCGAGCTCGGCCGGCATCTGTTCTACGACACCCGGCTGTCGGTCAACGGCAGCTTCGCCTGCGCCAGCTGCCACCGGCCCGAGCTGGCGTTCACCGACGGCAAGGCGCGCGCGGTCGGAGCCACCGGCGAGCTCCATCCGCGCGGCTCGATGAGCCTCGCCAACGTCGCCTACAACGCCGCGTTCAACTGGGGGGATCCGGAGACGCGGCGCCTCGAGGAGCAGATGCTGGTGCCGATGTTCGGCGTCGATCCGATCGAGCTCGGCCTCGGCGGTCGCGAAGACGAGCTGCTGGCCAGGCTGGCGGCGGACGCGCGCTACCGGCGGATGTTCGTCAGCGCCTTCCCGGGTGCGGCCGATCCGATCAGCATCGAGCGCATCGTCGCCGCCATCGCCTCGTTCGAGCGCACGCTCATCTCGGGCAGCTCGCCGTACGACCGGCTGGTCTTCTGGGGTGACGACAGCGGGTTCCCGCCCGCCGCCCGCCGCGGCATGGAGCTCTTCTTTTCCGAGCGAACCAGCTGCGGGCGCTGCCACGCCACGTTCAACCTCTCCGGAGCGATCGCGTTCGCGGGCTCGGCGCCGGTCGAGCCGGATTTCCACAACACCGCTCTCTACAACCTCGACGGCCTCGGCGCCTACCCGGAGCGCAATCGCGGCGTCTTCGAGTTCACCGCCAGGCCCGAAGACATGGGACGGTTCCGGCCGCCGACGCTGCGCAACATCGAGGTGACCGCGCCCTACATGCACGACGGCAGCCTCCACAGCCTGGGCCAGGTCATCGATCACTACTCGGCCGGCGGCCTGCGGGGCGCCGGCCACCCCCTGAAGAGCGAGCTGATGCGCGGCTTCGAGATCAGCGAGGCCGAGAGGGCCGACCTGATCGCGTTCCTGCGCTCCCTGACCGATCGGGAGTTCCTCGGCGATCCGCGGTTCGCGGATCCGTGGCCGGGAGGGCGCAAGGCCCTCCCCCACGCTCCTCGGGAGCCGCGCCTACGGTAGACTGCGGCGCGGAAGGAATGAAGGTCAAACGCGCCGAGAAATACGGCTTCTGCGCTGGCGTGCGGGTCGCCGATCAGAAGGTCAAGAGCTTCGCCCGGTCGGGCGGACGGGACGGCCGGATCCTGGGCCAGGTGGTCCACAACGAGCGGGTGGTCGAGGAGATGGCGGAGCTTGGCGTGCCGACCGTCGACGGGCTCGACGAGGCGGCCGCGGGGACGATCATCTTCTCCGCCCACGGCGTGCCGCCGTCGTTTCACGAGCGTGCGCGCCGCCGCGGCCTGAAGATCCTCGACACCACCTGCCCGTTCGTCTACGACGTGCACGAGGAGGCCGACCGCGCCGCCGCCGAGGGTGCCCACCTGGTCTTCATCGGCTCGCCCGAGCATCGCGAGGTCATCGGCTACACGCGCGACCGCGATCCGTCGAGCTATCACGTGCTCGTGAGCGTCGACGAGGCGCGGGCGATCGACTGGTCGGCCTATGCGCGGGTCAAGGTGCTCTACCAGACGACCCTCAACGCCGAGGAGTACGAGGACGTCGTCCGCTACCTCGAGTCCCGGACCCACGTCTCGCGCGCCGACACGATCTGTTACGCGACCAAGGAGAATCAGGACGCCGCGCGCGATCTGTGCACCGACCCGGAAGTCGATCTGGTCCTGGTCATTGGCGGCACGCAGAGCGCCAACACCCGGCACCTGTGGGAGATCTGCAGGGAGCGCAAGCCGAGCTACCTCATCCAAGGCCCCGCGGACCTGCGCGACGAGTGGTTCGCCGGCGCTCGGCTCGTGGGCGTCACCGCCGGAGCGTCGACCCCGGACTACGTGGTCGAGGAGGTCGAGGAGGCGCTTCGAGCCCGTTAGCCAGGCCAGAGCCCCGGCCGGGAGAGCCCATGAAAGTACTGGTAATCGGAAGCGGCGGGCGCGAGCACGCCATCTGCTGGAAGCTCAGGCAGAGCCCCCTGCTCGACGAGCTCTACTGCGCGCCCGGCAATCCCGGCACGGCGCAGCTCGCGGACGCGGTTCCGATCGCCGCCGACGAGGTCCAGGAGCTGGCCGATTTCGCCAGCGCCCTCAAGATCGACTTGACCGTCGTCGGCCCCGAGCTGCCGTTGACGCTCGGCATCGTGGATGAGTTCCGCCTGCGCGGGCTGAGCATCTTCGGGCCGCGCCGGCAAGCGGCCGAGATCGAAGGCAGCAAGGCGTTCGCCAAGCAGTTCATGCAGCGCCACGGCATTCCGACGGCGGAGTTCGAGATCGCCCACAACGCCGACGAGGCCCGGCGCGCGGCCGACCGCTTCGAGGGCCGCCTCGTGCTCAAGGCGGACGGCCTCGCGGCCGGCAAGGGCGTGGTCATTCCGGCGGACGAAGGCGAGCTGGAGTCGGCGCTGACGATGTTCTTCGAGGAGGGCCGCTTCGGCTCGAGCGCCCGCCGGGTCGTGATCGAGCGGCGGCTCGAGGGCGAGGAGGTCTCGCTGATCGGCCTGAGCGACGGCAAGCGCCTCCTGCCGCTGGCGACCAGCAAGGACTACAAGCGGATCGGCGACGGCGACAGCGGCCCGAACACCGGCGGCATGGGCGCCCACAGCCCGGCGGTGGTGATCTCGGAAGCGGACGCGGCCGAGCTGCACGAGAGCGTCGGCCAGGCGACGCTGCGCGGCATGGCCGAGGAGAATCGCGAGTTCCAGGGCGTGCTCTACGTCGGGATCATGCTCACCGAGGACGGCCCGCGGGTGCTCGAGTACAACGCCCGGCTCGGAGACCCGGAGGCGCAGCCGCTCCTGCTGCGCCTGGAGGACGATTTGCTGCCGGTGCTGGCCGCCGGCGCCGCCGGCGCCTTCGAGGCCGAGCGCCTGAGCTTCCGGCCGGAAGCGGCGGCCTGCCTGGTTCTGGCCAACCAGGGCTACCCCGGACAGCCGATCGCCGGCGACGCGATCCGGGGGCTGGAGGCGGCGGCGGCGATGGATGCGGTCGAGATCTTCCACGCCGGCACCCGGAAGGAAGGGGACGAGATCATCGCGGCCAGCGGCCGGGTGCTGAACGTCTGCGCGCTGGGCGCGGATCTCTCCCAGGCGCTCGAGCGCGCCTACGGCGCGGCCGCCGAGATCGACTGGCCGCACAAGACCATGCGCTCCGACATCGGCCGCCGGGTCCTGTTATACTGACTCCAATCGTCTGGGGACAGACTCTGGAGTTGCCACCGGCGATGGGAATCCGGGCCGCGCCCGGAGTGTTCTCTCCAACAGCAAGAGACGGATTCTCGCTCGAGTAGCTTGTAGATGTCCGTTCGAAATATGAGGCCGAGATTCCATGAGCGGATGCCAGGGATGCGCATTCAAGGGCATGTCGACGGCGGTCGAGGACAACTTCGTCGGCGTCCGGTTTGGCGAAGAGACCAATCTGACTCTGTGTGCGTCGGGAGGGCAGATCTTCACCAAGGGTGACGCGGTCGTCGTCGACCTCGACTCGGGTCCGGCCTTCGGGCGGGTCGAGCAGTCGCCGATGCCGGTGTTCAAGCCCTGCCAGAAGTCGAGCGCCAGCCGGATTCTGCGGCGCGCCTCCGGCCAGGACAGCGATGCCTACGAGCGCCAGATGGGCAACCAGCAGGCGGCCAAGCTCTACTGCCGCCAGCGCTCGCGCGATCTCGGGCTGGAGATGAAGGTGTCGCGGGTCGATTTCTCGCTCGACAGCCGCCGCGCCCGGTTCTACTTCACCGCCGAGTCGCGGGTCGATTTCCGGCGCCTGGTGCGCGACCTCTCCAAGCGCTTCTCGGCCAAGGTCAAGATGGTGCAGGTGGGCGCGCGCGACGAGGCCGGTCTGCTCGGCGGGATCGGAGTCTGCGGCCGTACCCTCTGCTGCTCGACCTGGCTGAAGGACTTCAAACCGATCTCGATACAGATGGCAAAACGCCAGAACTTGAGTCTGAACCCGTCCAAGATCTCAGGGCAGTGTGGGCGACTTCTATGCTGCTTGGCTTATGAGAACGACCAATATGAGCCGCTCAAGAGAAAGCGACAGAAAGGAGCGGAAGCCGCCAACGCATGACGAAAATGGCCAACAGAAAACTCATCCGACCGGAGCTCACGGACTTCAAGCAGTCCTCCCGGTCGGTCCGCCGCAAGCAGACGCCGCCCGAGCAGACCAACGCCGAGGAGTACTACTACCTCAAGCAGATGGCGGCCAAGACCGCCATGGTGGTCGTGCTCACCGACGACACCGAGCTCAAGGGCTGGATCGAGTGGTACGACAAGGGCGCGATCAAGCTCAACCGGCACAACGAACCGAACCTCCTCATCCTCAAGCACAACATCCGCTACATGTTCAAAGAGGAGGAGCTCAAGAGGCGTCGCCGCCGCAATGCGCGGGCTACCGGTTCTGGCGCTGACGCAGGGTGATCCTGCCGGCATCGGTCCGGAAGTCGTA
>JBFGLX010000082.1:0-11727 GCA_041575955.1 Thermoanaerobaculia bacterium | reverse complement strand
GCCGATCTCCCGCATCAGGCGCAGGAAGAGCCTGGCCAGCCGCGGCTCGACCCGCGCGCCGGTCAGCTCGCCGACCCGGTTGACCAGCTGGACGAGCCGCTGGGTGAGACCGAGCAGCAGGCCGCGGGCGATGGAGGGGTGGCGCTCGAGCAGCCGGTAGAGCGCGTCGCGGGAGGTCCGGATGCAGACCAGGTCCTCGATCGCCACCGCCGAGGCCGGGTAGGGCCGCTCCTTGAAGACCGCGACGCTGCCCAGCGGATCGCCGCTGCCGAAGACGCCGAGAATGATGTCCTTGCCCGAGGGCGTCATCTTGAAGACCTTCGCCCGCCCCGAGACGATCGTGTAGAGAAACTCGGAGGGATCCGCCTCGGAGAAGATCCTCTCCCCCGCGGCAAAGGACTTGACCTCGGTCACCGCGGCCAGCTGCCGCCGATCCTCCTCGGGCAGCGCGTTGAAGGGCGTCGCGGTCCGGAGGATCTCCTCCGGTGTCGGGGCCATGGGCGCGATTCTACGTCGGCGCGCCGCCACGCCGGTCGGTCGCGCGGCGAAGGATCGCGGCGCCGCCGGCATCCGATAGGGCAAGTGCGGAACAGTGCCGGTGCTCGACGTGGGGCGCCGGAGAACTCAACAAAGGAGACTCAATGAGACGCGGAATGGTACTGCTGACAGCCGTCGCGACGATTGCCCTGGTAGCCGGTCTGGCGACCCCGGAGGCGTGGGCGAAGAGGCTGTCCGACTCTTTCATCAGGATCGAGATCAACGACACCGACGGCGACGCCGGAATCCACATCTTCCTCGACGGCGAGGGCTGGGACTCGATGCAGGCGATCGCGCCGGACGGCAGCGTGCTGTTCAACGTCCTGGCCGAGGGCAGCGTCGGGATCCAGGGCATCACTGAGTTCTTCTTCGAGAGCGCCGAGCCGTCGTTCGACGAGCAGCCGCTCGAAGACCTGTTGGAGCTCTTTCCCGAGGGCGTCTACCGCTTCAAGGGAACGACGACCGAAGGCCGCAGACTGAAGGGCAAGGCTCGCCTGACCCATGCCCTGCCCGACGCGCCGGTCCAGGTGTTCCCGCTCGAGGACGACGAGGTGGACCCCGACAACGCCGTCTTCGAGTGGCAGCCGGTCGCCGACCCGCCGGGGAGCGAGATCGTCGGCTACGAGGTCATCATCGTCTGCGAGGACCTCGAGTTCGGCGAGATCATCGCCCAGGTCGGCCCCGACACCACGACCTACACGGCCTCGCCCGAGTTCATGAGCCAGGGCGGCGAAGAGTGCAAGTGGGAGATCCTGTCGATCGAGGCGAGCGGCAACCAGACCATCTCGGAGAGCGAGTTCTCGATCGAGTAGCGGCCGGCCGCTGCCCATGCCCAGCGGGCATCGCGCGGGCGGCCGCGCGGTGCCCCGACCTGGTTCTCAAAGGAGCAGTCATGCGAAGCGCAACGAAACCAACGCTCTGGATCGTATTCCTCCTGCTGGTCCCCTTCTGCGCGCCCGCCTGGGGCGTCGGGTTCACCACCGACTACGACCTGGAGCGCTGCACCTGGGCGTCGCGGGGAGTCGCGAATCCCTACTTTCCCCTGCAGCCGGGACACCGTCTGACTCTCGAGGGTGAGGAGGACGGCGAGGAGATCGAGGTGATCATCACGGTCACCCGAGAAACCGAGCGGATCACGTTCGAGACCTCGCGGGGGAACACGCTGTCGGTCCGGGCGCGGGTGCTCGAGGAGCGCGAGTCGGTGGACGGCGAGCTGGTCGAGGTCTCCCGCAACTGGTTCGCCATCTGCACGGAGACCAGCGACGTCTTCTACTTCGGCGAGGACGTCGACGACTACGAGGACGGCGAGATCGTCGGTCACGGCGGCGCCTGGCGCGCGGGCGTGGACGGCGCCCTGCCGGGGATCATCATGCCCGGCACCTTCCTGCTCGGCTCGCGCTACTTCCAGGAGGTGGCGCCCGGGGTGGCGCTCGATCGGGCGCGCCACATCGGCGCCGGGATGACGATGCCGACGGCGGCCGGCACCTTCACCGACTGCGTGATGGTGAAGGAGACCACGCCGCTCGAGATCGGGGAGAAGAGCTTCAAGATCTACTGCCCGGGCGTCGGCCTGGTCTTCGACGACGTCATCGAGCTGACGGAGATCGGGTCGGGGTAGGTAGGGCCGCGAGCCAGGGCGCGGTCGCGGATCGAGGTCACGACGCGACCACCACCAGCTCGTGCGATTGGCGCGGGTCGTAGGGGCCCGCCGCCATGTCGCCGTAGATCTCCCGCGGCGCCAGGCGCGCCACTTCGAGCATGGTCTCGATCTCCCGCCGCCGCCACCCCCGCAGCTGGGTCTGATGGGTGGCGACGATCTCCAGGGGCGGCTCTTCGCCGGGCCGGCGGCGCAGCACCGAAGTGGTGTGCAGCACGATCCCGTCGTCGCGCGCGTCGACCTGGCGCAGGACGATGAGCTCGCCCTCCGGGCGGTCCAGGAACGCCAGCGGCAAAGCCCGCTCGGCGCCGGCGAAGATACGGTCGTAGTTGATCGTCTGGAGCAGCACCGGCGCCCCGGGCGCGAGCCGCCGCTTGAGCCCGATCAGCATGCGCGACGCCGATTCGGGCGACAGCAGGTGCGGCAGGGTGTTGCCGAGGCAGAGCGCGGCGCCGAAGCGACCGCGGACGCTCCGCTCGACCGCTCCGAGGTCGGTCAGGATGAACTGCAGCCCGTCCGGCAGCGGCTCCTCCTGGGCGGCGTCGAGGGCCGCCTCCGAGGCGTCGATGCCGACCACCTCGTAGCCGCGCTCGACCAGGAAGCGGGCGTGCTCGCCGCCGCCGCAGCCGAGGTCCAGCACGCGCTTCGCCGGCGCCGCGGCCAGGATGCGCTCGAGCAGCGGAGCTTCGTCGGCCAGGCGCCGCGGCCAGTCGTGAAGGCCGCGGGCCAGCAGGTTCCGGTCGATCGTCGAGTCGGGCATGAGAAGCGGCGGCGCGCCGCGTCCGGATCTTCTCAGAGGCCGCCGATCGTCGCTAGAGACGGTCAGGCTACGTGCGGGCGTCGAACGGCGAACGGTCGGTCCACCGGCTCGCGAATCCGCTTGGCTCCTGCCGAACTTAGAGGCCGGGGCCGCTCGAATCCTCCGGCAGCCGCCGCGGATCGCGGCTCACCAGCAGCATGCGCAGCGGACGGTCCTTGGCCAGGATGCGCCGGAAGGGCACCAGGGCGCAGCCGAGCTCGCGCAGCCGGCTGGAGGGCTCGAAGCCGTGATGGACGGTGAAGATGCCCAGGGAGTCCTCCGACATGAGCCCTTCGATCTCGTCCCAGAAGTGCTCGATCGCCCAGTGGAAGCCGACGCCGTAGAACGAGTAGATCAGGTCGTACGGTCCGGGCAGCCGGTCGAGCCGGAAGTCGAGCCGCGCCGCGTCGTGCACCTGCCAGTGATCGATGCGGTTGTGCTCGAGCACCCGCCGCAGCGCCCCGATGTCGCCACAAAACGAGGCCGCGGTGCGCGCGCCCATCACCGTGTACCTGGTCCGCTCGCCCTCGCCCTCGTAGAGATCGAACGGCACCGACTCCCAGCCGAGCTTCCGCTTGAAGAAGACCACCGATCGTCCCAGGCCGGGCCCGATGTCGAGCACCCTGGTCGGCCTGGGCAGCGATTCGAGCACCGGTGCGAGAGCGTCGTACTCGCCCCAGCAGGAGCCGTTCTGGCTCAGCTCCCAGAGCCGGCGCGACTCCTCGTTCGCGCGCAGATGGAACTGTGGCGTGATCAGCTTCACCGCGGCCAGCAGCCGGGCGTCGAGCTCGGGCGCGCTGAAGAACAGCTCCCGATCGGCGAGGGCGCGATCGAGCTCGTCGATCGGCGGCTCCCGCCCGAGCTTCTTGAGCAGCTCGGCGCGCAGCCGCCGCGCGAGCTGGCTCAGCTTGAAGCGAGGAGGATTCACGGCGACCGAACGGACCGGGGGGAGTCTCTCACCCCGGTCGCGAGAACCGCAAGAACGGCGGTCGAGATCCGCCGCCGGCGCTCAGCTCGCTCGGTGGTCGACTCGGGCGCGGGTGGCGGGCAGGTGGGCCGGGACGGCGCGGCCGTGCGGCTGCGCGGCGTGGTCGAGCCGGGTCTTGCTGCTTCTGCTTGGTGGGCTGGAGCCCGGCTGCGTTCGCCACCAAAGGGACCAACCGACCTGCCGGACGTAGGCGCGTAACCCGCCGATCTCTCTCAGGGACCGGCGATCGCTCAAGATGCTCATTCGATGTTGCTCCTTCCTGGCACGTCGAGTTTCTTTGCCAATGGCGTGCCAGCTTTCGACCGGAGCTCCGCACGCGGTCCGGCTTCGCTCGGCACTCGACCACGAACCAGCTACCGATTGACGAAGCTGCCGGGAGTCCTGAATCGTGGACAGTCAAGCTCCCTTTCGGGGTCGGAGCCGGTTTCGCCGTCAGTCAATGGTTTGGATGCGAGCCGCTGGACGATCCTTCGCGGCCAGGCTCGGCCGATCGGCGCGGGGGATCGAGCCCGCCTCGCGGCTGCGGCCGCTCGCTGGCATCGAACCTGAAAGCTGGTCGGGGGATCGTCTGCTACGCTTGCTCGATGCGGTCGAAGGCTCGATCTTTCGGCGGCACGGCGTGCGAAACCGACGATCCTGCTACCCGAGCTGAGTCTCCTGGCGATGAGGCGAGTCGCGACAGCGTTCTTCCCGCTGGTTCGATCCGCCCCGGCCCTCACGCTGCTGGCCGCGATCGTCCTCGCGCCGCCGGCGCCCGGCTCGGAGCCGGCTCCGTTCCGCGGCCGGCCGTTGATCGAAGCGCTGCAGGAGCTCAATGCCCGCGGGCTCCAGCTGGTGTTCACCAGCAGCGTGGTGCGGCCCGAGATGAGGGTCGAGGTCGAGCCCGTGGCCGGCAGCGATCGCGAGCTGCTCGACCAGCTGCTCGCGCCCCACGGCCTGGTCGCGCAGGACGGACCGGGGGGGACGATCGTGATCGTGGCGCGCGCCGGGGCCACCGGGGCCGAGAGCTCGGTCTCCGGCTTTGTGCGCTCGAGGGCCGACGGCTCGGGGGTGGCGGGTGCGACCGTCCTGGTGATCGAGACCGGCGGCGAGGCGTCGACCGGCGCCGATGGCGGCTTCACCGTGGAGCTGCCGCCGACCGGGCTGTTCACGCTTGAAGCGCGGCGCAGCGGGTTCGTCCTCGGGCAGGTGGGCGGCGTGGGCCTCGGAGCGGAGGGCTCGCGCCAGGTCGTCATCGTGCTCGACCCCGCGCCGGTCATGAAGGAAGAGCTTCTGGTGACCCCGAGCAGGGTCTCGATCCTGCGCGAGCAGCCGGTAGCCCAGCTCGATTTCAGCCGCGACGACATTCACGCCCTGCCGCACCTGGGCGGCGACGTCTTCCGAGCGCTGAGCCTCTTGCCCGGTATCGCCGCCAACGACGTCACCGCCCGGTTCCACGTCCGCGGCGGCCGGCGCGACGAGACCCAGGTGCTGCTCGACGGTCAGGAACTCTACGAGGTCTATCATCTGCAGGACTTCGACAGCGCTCTGAGCGTCATCGCTCCGACGGCGCTCGAGAACGTCGACCTGATCACCGGCGGCTTTCCGGCCGAGCACGGCGACCGGATGAGCGGCGTTCTGGATATGACCACGATCAAGCCCACCGGCGAGGCCCGGGGCCTGGTCGGCATCGGGCTGCTGAGCGTGCAGCTCGGCGGCGCCGGCACGTTCGGCGTCGACGAAGCGGGCAGCTGGATCGTCCAGGCGCGCCGCGGCTCGATCGATCTCGCCAGCAAGCTGCTCGGCAAGGAGGACCCGCGCTACTGGGACGCCTTCGCCAAGCTCGACTACCGGTTCGGGCCGCGCACCAGCCTGCGCTCGAACCTGCTGCACGCCGACGACCTGCTGAGCTTCCAGGAGCTCGTCGGCGGCGAGAGCAAGACGATCGAGACCGACTACCAGAACTCCTATCTCTGGCTCACCGAGCAGTCGATCTTGAGGTCGGATCTGTACGTCGAGAACGCGCTGTCGGCCAGCCGCATCGACCGTGACCGGCTGGGCATCGAGCTCGAAGAGGACGTGCAGTTCACGATCCACGATCAGCGCCGGCTCGACATCCTCGCCGCCCGGCAGAACTGGACGTTCCAGCCCTCGCCGAAGCACTTCCTGAAGTGGGGCTTCGAGGCGCGCCGCTTCGACACCGAGTACGACTACTTCGGCTTCAGCCGGTTCACCAACCCGCTGGCCGAGATTCGCGAGCGCGGCCAGGCGGACGACACGCTCTTTGTCCGGCGCTTCAAGGAGCACCACTACAGCGCCCACCTCGCCGATCGCATGAAGCTGCTCGAGGCGTTGACGCTGGAGGTCGGGCTCCGCTACGACGAGCACACGCAGACCAACGAGAGCCTGCTCAGCCCGCGCTTCAACCTCGCCTACTCGGCCGGGAGCAAGAGCCTCTTCCGGCTCGCCTGGGGACGGTTCACCCAGAGCCAGAGGCCCTACGAGCTGCAGGTAGAGGACGGCGAGACGAGCTTCTTTCCGGTCGAGCGCTCGGAGCACCGGGTGCTCGGCTTCGAGCGGATCTTCGGCGATCCCGCGCGGGGCGGGGAGCTGGTCTTCCGCGCGGAGCTCTATCGCCGGAACGTGACCAACCCGCGGCCGCGCTTCGAGAACATGTACGAGCCGATCAATACCTTTCCGGAGGTCGAGCCCGACCGGATCCGCATCGCGCCCGAGCGCAGCATCGCCGAAGGCCTGGAGCTGTTCTTGAAGGGGCGCCTCGGCAGGTCGGCGCGCTGGTGGGTCAACTACACGCTCTCCTCGACCGACGACGTGATCGGCGGCGTGCGGGTGCCTCGCCGCTTCGATCAGACCCACAGCCTGAACCTCGACCTGGACTATCGACTCGGCGACCACTGGCGCTTCAACTTCGCCTGGCGCTACCACACCGGTTGGCCGACCACCGCTCTGAGCCTGCGCGCGGGGCTCGACGACGACGGCGAGGTCGTCTTCCGGCCGGTGCTGGGGCCGCTCTACGGCGAGCGGCTGCCCGACTACCACCGCCTCGACCTGCGCGCGGGGCGCTCCTGGGAGACGCGCCTCGGCCGGCTGGGCTTCTACGTCGACCTGCAGAACGTCTACGACCGCGGCAACGTCGGCGGGTTCGATTTCGAGATCGACGCCGAGGCCGGGACGGTCCTCCGGCGCCCCGAGGAGTGGGCGGGCTTCTTGCCGTCGCTGGGCGTGCTGCTGGAGTTCTGACCCGGTCCGGTCAGATTCGGTCAGGCTAGGAGGCGCGGGTGATCACCAGCGTGCCGTTCTCGATGCGGTAGTCGAGACCGCTGCTCGGCAGGACCGCGCCCAGCGACTCCTCGGGCGTCAGCCCCTTGATGCTGCCGTAGACGATCTCGGTTGCCGTCGCCTCGAGCTCCGCGCCCTCGTAGCGCACCCGCCAGCCGGTCTCGCGCGAGATCCAGCGCAGGTAGGCCTCCAGGGTGCGTCCCTCGACGTCCAGCGTCGGCGCGGTCTCCTGGACCCAGGCCCAGTCGGGCCCGGCGATCGCCACGGCCGAGCGATCGACGCCGCCCCGGGCGTCCACCAGGAGCTGCTCGCCGGGAGCGGCCGAGAAGGTCCGGCCGCTGCTGCTCACGGTGACGCTCCCCTCGCGCACCCGCACCCGCACCGTGCCGTTCACGCGCACCTCGAACTGGGTGCCGATCTCGCGCACGGTGGTGCCGAGCGGCGTGCCGATCTCGAGGCCGAACGCCGCTCCCTCGGCGCCCGAGTCGACGTAGACCGCGCCCCACTCGAGCTCGAGGCGGGCCGCCGAGGCGAGCCGGATCTTCGAGTCGGCGTCCAGGCGCACCGAGTGGCCGCTGGCCATGCGCAGGGCCAGCTGCACGGGCGAGCCGTCCGCTCCGGCGGTGCTCAGCTCGGCTCCGGAGGCGAGCGCGTCGCCGGCGGCGAGTCCTACCTCGGCCTCGGCGTCGGCCCGGATCAGCTCGACGGTAGCCACCGTCGTCGCGGTCGCCGGCGGGCCGGCGGAGCGGTAGAGCCAGACCGCGGTCAAGACGACCAGCAGGCTGGCGGCCATCGCCAGCAGCACTCGCGAGGATCGGCCTTCGAAGATCGGTGTCGAGCTCATCTCCGCCCACCGCCGCCGCGCCGCCTTCCTGATCTCCGCCAGGTCGGCCTCCGGCAGCTCCGCCGGCGGGCCCGCCTCGACGAGCAGGTCTCGGATCTCGTCGCGCTCGTGGTCGTGCTTTTCGTTCATGGCTTCCGAGCTACCTTTCAGTTCGTGTCCGGGTCGCCGTCGCCGGCGACGCGGGAATCGAGCAGTCGTTCGTAACAGGCGCGAAATGACTGGCGGGCCCGGGTGAGCACCGACTCCGCCGCTTTCGGTCCGACCTTCAGCCGCACCGCGATCTCCTTGACCGGCAGCCCCTCGAGGTATTTCCAAGCGAGCGCCTTGCGGTAGCGCGCCGACAGGAGGTCGAGCGCCATGTGAACCAGCACGCTCTTCTCCTTGCCGAGCAGCGCGCCCTCCGGCTCCGGCGGACGGCTGGGCGCCACGGGACCGGCGGCCGCCACCGTCTCGTCGCTGAGCTCGACCAGCCGCGGGCGGCGGCCCTCCTTGCGAAAGTGCATGGCGATCTCGGTTCGGCAGCAGGCGCACAACCAGGTCATGAACGCCGCTTCGCCTCGAAACGTGCTCAGCTTGTCGATCGCCTTGCACACCGTGCTCTGGACGATGTCGCAGGTCAGCTCGCGATCCTGATTGAGCCGGAAGAAGGCGAACCGGTAGAGCGCCGGTATGAAGCGCTCGGAGAAAAGCTCGAACGCCCGCTCATCGCCCTGGAGCATGCCCTCTACGAGTTGACGGTCGTCCATCCTGGAGCTCTTTGGCGTGGGGGCTCCCGCTGCCGGGAGTCTAAGGCTGATTGTGGCCGATGTCGTCATGGGAGTGCCGCCGCAGGCTTGCCGGACCGCGCTCGCGCAAGTCGCCGTCGACCTAGTAGATGCGCGCCGGACAAAAGTCCTTCGCCCGGCTGGCCGCTGGTACGCTCGCGCCGTGGCCCGTTCCACGCGCCTGACCGCCCTCGACGCCATGCGCGGCGCGACCATCGCGGCCATGATCCTGGTCAACAACCCCGGCAGCTGGGCGCACGTCCACCCCGAGCTGCGCCACGCCGACTGGCACGGCTGGACGCTCACCGACCTGGTCTTCCCATTCTTCCTGTTCATCGTCGGCGTGGCGATCGTCTACTCGCTCGGCGGCGCGCGCGACCGGGGACGGTCGCCCCGCTCGCAGCTCGGCAGGGTCTTCAACCGGAGCCTGCGCCTGATGTTCTTCGGCCTGCTGATGGCCGCCTGGTCGGGCGCCGCGCTCGCCGACCTCCGGATCCCGGGCGTGCTGCAGCGGATCTCGGTCTGCTACCTGGCGGGCGCCCTGCTCTTTCTCTACCTGTCGCGCGATCAGCTCCGGGCCGTGTCGATCGCGCTCGTCGGCGGCTACTGGGCGCTGCTCACCCTGGCGCCGGTGCCGGGGGCCGGGCCGCCCGACCTGTCGGTCAAGGACGCCAACATCACCGCCTGGCTCGATCGCCTGCTGCTCGACGGCCACCTCTGGAGCCAGACCCGCACCTGGGACCCGGAGGGGATCCTGAGCACGCTGGGGGCGATCGCCACCGTGCTCCTCGGCCTCGAGGTGGGCGCCTTCCTGCGCTGCGGCGCGGCCACCTCGGAGCGCGCCCTGCGCCTGGCCGGGGCCGGCGCCGGTGTCGCGGCCGCCGGCTGGGCCTGGGGGCAGGTGCTGCCGATCAACAAGTCGCTCTGGACCGGCAGCTTCGTGCTCTTCACCGGCGGCCTGGCGATGCTCGTCCTGGCGCTGCTGCTCTGGCTGACCGACGTGCGCGGCTGGCGGCGGTGGGCGCATCCGTTCGTCGTCTACGGGCGCAACGCGATCACCGTGTTCGTGGTGAGCGGGCTCTTGGCGCGGACGCTCGCCCGCATCCGAATCGACACCGGCGCCGGCGAGATGAGCGTCAAGCGCTTCTACTACGAAGCGGCCTTCACTTCCTGGCTGTCGCCCGAGGCGGCCTCGCTGGCGCACGCCGTGGCGTGGGTGCTGTTGCTCTATGGGGTGGCCTGGGTGATGTACAAGCGGCGGCTGTTCGTCCGGATCTGACTCGGGGCGTGGTACGGAAAGGGCTCGGACACCCCGTCCGGGGCTGGCTCGCGCCCCTTCTGAACGGGGAGCACGAGAGAGCCTTGCCAGGCGAAAAGGCCTGGCAAGTCTCCTCTTGGGGTCACTGAGTGGGGGCGCTGCGCTTTAGGCCCCGTCTGGGGTGCCCGAGCCCCTTTCCGTACCACGCCCCGCGGCCGCCGACGAACGGCGTTGGGGTAGACTGAGAAGAGATCAGATCAGAAAGAGGAGTGCAGCGATGAGCCTCTGGGGACACCTCGAAGAGCGCTACACGACGCCGCGCAAGCGGCGGCTGTTGGCCCTCGACGGCGGCGGCATCCGGGGCATCCTGAGCCTCGGGATCCTTAGCGAGATCGAGCGCCAGCTGCGCGAGCAGCGGGGGGCGGGAGACGAGTTCCGGCTCAGCGACTTCTTCGACTACGTCGCCGGCACCTCGACCGGCGCGATCATCGCGGCCAGCCTCGCCCTCGGCAAGTCGGTCGACGAGCTCACCGACTTCTACCGCAGCCTGGGGCCCAAGATCTTCGACAAGGCGTCGCTGCTCAAGCGGCTCAAGAACATCTACAAGAAGGGGCCGCTCGAGGAGCAGCTCCAGGCGACCTACGGAGAAGCCACCGACCTCTCCTCTCCCGACCTGCAGTGCCTGCTGCTGGTGGTGACCCGCAACGTGACCACCGACTCGCCCTGGCCGATCTCGAGCAATCCGCTGGCGCGCTACAACGCTCCGGACCGCGCCGACTGCAACCTCCGGATCCCGCTCTGGAAGCTGGTCCGGGCCTCGACCGCGGCGCCGATCTTCTTCCCCCCCGAGGTGATCGCCTGGGACGATGAGGACCCCGACAAGACCTTCGTCTTCGTGGATGGCGGCATCACTCCCTACAACAACCCGTCGTTCCTGCTCTACCGCATGGCGACGGCGGCGCCGTACAGGCTCGGATGGCCGACCGGCGAGCGGAACCTGATGCTGGTCTCGGTCGGCACCGGCGCCGCGCCGACGCTCGAGGAAGACGTGCTCTCGCCGTCCAAGAACGCGGTGTCGAACCTGGCCGGCCTGCCGGGAGCCCTGATGTACGGCGCGCAGGTCGACCAGGACGTCAATTGCCGCGTCGTCGGCCGCTGCGTCTCGGGGCTGCCGATCGACCGCGAGATCGGCGACCTGATCCCGGTCGACGCCAACGGAGACCGGATTCCCCTCGACACCGATCTCGGCCGGGCGTTCCTCTACGCCCGCTACAACGCCGAGCTGAGCGGCGACGGCCTCGAGGCTCTCGGCCACGAGACCCTGGACCCGGACGCCCTCGGCAAGCTGGACGCGATCGATCAGATCGACAATCTGCTGGCGATCGGGCGCAGCATCGGGCGCGAGCACGTCAGGATGTCGGACTTCGGCTCTCTGATCGAGGACTGATGCGCGCTTTCATCGTCCGGCCGTTCGGCAAGAAAGAGGGGATCGACTTCGACGCCGTCGAGGCCGATCTCATCTCGCCGGCGCTCGACGAGCTCGGCATCGGCGGCCGCACGACGATCGAGATCCTCGGCCAGGGCAACATCCGCACCGACAT
>JBFGLX010000081.1:0-11739 GCA_041575955.1 Thermoanaerobaculia bacterium | reverse complement strand
GGCTGCACCAGGAGCTCGCTCTCCTTGAGCTGGGTGAACCGCGCCTCGAGCGTGTCGAGGCGGTCGTGCTCGAACCGGATCCGCTCGACCAGCACGCTCAGGCGGTCCTCGGCCTTCAGGTCGTCGCGCCGAGGATCGGGAATCGTCTCCGCGGTCGGTGCCGCCGCGGCGGCGGCGGCGAGACCGGTAAGCACAGCTAGGGCGAGCAAGCGTTTCATCATTGGGCTTCGTTCGGATGCAAGCACCGGGGCCTGTCGGGCTGCCAAAAAACTGTAGCACAGATCATGCCAGCCGCACATGGCCGCTGGGCGTGGACCATCCGATCTCGTCGACCGCGCCGGCCGCGCCGACCGCGGCGAGCAGCTCGGCCACGGTCGGGCCGTCGGGCGGCACGCGCATCCCCGGGGCGATGCGCGCCAGCGGCTCGAGGTAGAAGCGTCTCTCGGCCAGGCGCGGATGCGGCAGGGTGAGCTCGGGAGCGCAGCTCACGACGTCGCCGTGCAGCAGCAGGTCGATGTCCAGCTCCCTGGGCCCGTGCCGCGTCGCCGCCCGGCGGCCGGCCGCCCACTCCAGGGACTTGGCCAGCGCCAGCAGCTCCTCGGGCAGCAGGTCGGTGCGCCCGACCATCGCCGTGTTCAGGAAGTCGGCCTGCTCGATCGCGGACAGCGGCTCGGTACGGAACAGGGGCGCCACCCGCGGCGAGAGCAGGACCGCGCCGAGCGCCCGCACCGCCTCGAGCAGCCGCGCCTCCGGATCGCCGGCGTTGCCGCCCAGCGACAGCGCCACCGAGCGCTCACTCCTCGTCGTCGTTCTTCTTGTCGTCCGGGGCATCTTCCTCAACCCCGCACTTCGGACAGACCGCATCGGCCTTGCCGAGATCGTAGAACTTCACGCCACACTTCGGGCACTCGTGCTTCTGCCCCAGCTCTGCCATCGTTGAGACGCCTCGAATTACCTATTCCAGTGTGAAGGCGCGACCGTAGCAAGGGGCCCGGGGCCTGTCAACTTGCGATAAGGTCGCCCGATGGACGCCAGCCCGTCGCGACCCTGGTACCGGCAGCTGCACTGGCAGATTCTGGTCGCCATGGTCGCCGGCGGCCTCGCCGGCCTGCTCGGCGGCCCGGTGATGGCCGCCAGGGTCGGCTGGCTCGGCACGCTCTTCCTCGAGCTGCTGCGCATGATCATCCTGCCGCTGATCTTCACCTCGATCGTCTCCGGCGTCTCTTCGGTGGGCGGCGGCAGGAGTCTCGGCCGGCTGTTCTCCAAGACCCTCGGCTACTACGTGCTGTCGAGCTTCCTGGCGATCCTCGCCGGGCTGGCGGTGGTGAATCTCATCCGGCCCGGGGCCGGCGGCGCCGCCTTTACCGAGGACGTGCCGCTCCCCGAGATCAGCACGCCGTCCTCGCCGGTCGATCTGCTGCTCGATATCGTGCCCGACAACCTCGTCGCGGCGGCGGCCGAGCCCAACTACCTGGCGGTCATCCTGTTCTCGATCCTGCTCGGCATGAGCATCGCGGCCCTGCCCGAAGAGCCGCGATCGCGCCTGGTCGGGATCTTCGAGGCCGGCTTCCAGGCGATGATGAAGCTCACCTCGGGGCTGATCATCTTCCTGCCGATCGGCGTCTTCGGGTTGATCGCCCGGCTGGTCGGCGAGACCGGATTCAGCTCGTTCAAGGCGCTGGGGCTCTACATCCTGACCCTGGCTACCGGGCTGACCTTCCATCTGTTCGTCACCCTGCCGCTGCTGCTGGTGGTGCTCGGACGCATTCGGCCGCGGATCCACTTCAGGAACATGGCCGAGCCGCTGATGATGGCGTTCTCGACCAGCTCGTCGGCGGCGACGCTGCCGCTGACCATCCGCAATGTCGAAGAGAAGGCGGGGGTATCGAACCGCATCTCCTCGTTCGTCCTGCCGATGGGCGCGACGGTGAACATGGACGGCACCGCCCTGTTCGAATGCGTCGGGGCGCTGTTCATCGCCCAGACCCTGGGCGCCGACCTGAGCCTGCTCCAGCAGCTGATCGTCGTCGTCACCGCGCTCCTGGCCTCGATCGGCGCGGCGGCGGTGCCCTCGGCCGGCCTGGTGATCATCTTCATCGTCCTCGACGCCGTCAACCTGCGCGGGCCCGAGGTCGATGCCCTGGTCGGGGCGATGCTGGCGATCGACCGGCCACTCGACATGTACCGGACCGCGGTCAACGTCTTCAGCGATACCTGCGGGGCGGCGATCATCGCCAAGTCCGAGGGCGAGACCAACGTCGACGCCGCTTGAAGAAGTTCTCGGGCACCGCCTCGTTCCGCGATCCGATTCACGGCTTCATCCACGCCGATCCGCTCGAGCAGGCGCTGATCGACAGCCGGCCGCTCCAGCGGCTGCGCTGGATCCGGCAGCTGGCGTTCGCCTACCTGGTCTTCCCGGGCGCCGAGCACAGCCGGTTCAGCCACGCGCTGGGCGCAATGGAGCTGGCCGGACGGGTCTACGACGCCCTCGCCGGCCGTAGCGACGGCCTGCTCGATCCGGCGCCGAGCTCGCTCGGGCGTCGGCGGATCCGGGTCGCGGCGCTGGTGCACGACATCGGCCACGCGCCGTTCAGCCACTCGGCCGAGGATCTCTTCGCCGGCGGCATCGACCACGAGGAGATGACCCGTCGCCTGCTGGCGCTCGCCGAGGTCGAGCGCCTGTTCGAGGCCTACGGCGAGGGCCTCGAGCCGGCGTCGATCGCGGCACTGCTGCGGAGCCCGGACGAGCGGACGCCGAGCGCCGACGGCCTGCTGTCCAAGATCATCTCGGGCGAGCTCGACGTCGACAAGATGGACTACCTGCTGCGCGACAGCCTGGCCTGCGGCGTCCGCTACGGCACCTACGACCTCGACCGGATGCTGGAGACGATCCAGCCGCTGCGCGACCCCGACAGCGGCGCCTGGGGGCTGGGCATCGACGAGGGCGGCGTGCACGCGCTCGAAGCGCTGGTGATGGCCCGCTATTACATGTTCACCCAGGTCTACTTCAACGTCACCGGCAAGGCCCTGGAGCTCCATTTCAGCGAATGGCTGCGCGAGACCGGTCGGCGCTGGTCCGACGACGCCGAGAGCTTCCTGCGCCACGACGACGTCTCGATCCTGACCGAGATGCGCGCCTCCCCGAGCCGCCACGCTCGGGCGGTGGTCGAGCGCGACTACTTCCCGCTCGCCTACGAGACCGGGGAACACCTGTCGATCGACGAGAAGGCCGAGTTCGAGGCGATTCTGCCCACGGTGCTCGAGGAGTTCGGCGGCGATCGCCTGCTGGTGTCCAATTCGGCCAAGGACCCCCACCGTCTCGGCGAGAGCCGCGTCCTGGTGCGGCGGACCGGCGGCGACCTGATCCCGATGGCTGAAGCGAGCCAGTTCATGCGCCACCTGTCGCGGATCGACCGCTATCGGATCTACACCGCCCCCGAGCTCCGCGCCGTCGTCGGGTCCCGCGTGCGCGAACTCGCGCGGCTCGCCTGACCACTCCGATTCAGCAGGTCGCCAATGGCGAGAATTTCACGCCAGGTCAGGAATCGACTATCTCGTCGGCCAGTCGGGAGGCGGCTTCGCGCCAGCGGCGCCGGTACTCCTCCCAGACCGTCAGGCAGCTCGACAGCGACAGGTGCTCGAAACCCTCGTGGAAGATGTCGAGCTCGCAGCCATCCGCCGTGTCGGTGAGCGCCAGCGTCAAGCGCGTCGCGGCCTGCCACCCGCTGTCGAGCCGGCGGAAGGCGAGGCTCCAGCGCCTCGGCGCCGAGAGCTCGAGGGTGTCGCCCAGCTCACGCACCGGCGCGGCCTCGACGCCGGCCCGCTCGAGCAGCAGCGACGCCCCCGCTTCCTGTCGTACCTCGGCCCGGTCGGCTGCCCACCGGACGAGCAGCTCCGGCGTGGTCAGCCACTTCCACGCCCGATCGGCCGGCACCGCCAGCCGCTGGCGGCAGCGCAGCTGGACGCCGGGAATGTCGCCTTGGCGAATTGCCTCGACCATTGGAGCCAGCTACGCCGGGATCAGCGCCCGGTAGCGCGCGACCTCTTCGGGCTTGCCCCACGCCTCGTACAGGCGGATCAAACGATTCACGGCATCGAGCGTTCGCCGATGGCTCGGATTCTGGAACTCGCTGAGAACCCCCTGGTACCCGTCGACCAGGAGCGTCTCGGCCTCCTCGTACCTGCCCTGTAGCGTCCGCACCTCCCCGAGCAGGGTACGCGCTTCCGCGGTCCGCCAATGCGGCCGGTCGAAGCTCTGCTCGTAGAGCTCGAGCGCCTCGCGGATCAGAGGCTCGGCGTTCTGGGGCTCGCCCTTGGCCAGAAACAGCCGTCCGAGCCCGACCAGCGACCAGCCGAGGTCGGGGCTGTTCGCGTCCAGCGACTGACGCCGGATCGCCAGCGCTCGCCGCAGGTGGGTCTCGGCCTCTTCGAGCTCGCCCTGCTCCAGCAGGACGATGCCCAGGTTGTTGATCATCGACGCCACCTTCGGTGCGCCCTCGCCGAACCGCTTGCGCCAGATCACCAGGCCCTGGCGGTAGAGGTCCTCGGCGCCTTCGAGATCGCCGGTCTCGCGCAGCAGGCGACCCAGGTTGTTGAGGCTCTCGCCGGTCGCCGGGTGGTCCTCGCCCAGGATCCTGAGCCTTACGTCCAGCGACTCCCGGAAGAGCGGCAGCGCCTCGTCGTGGCGGCCGAGGATGCCGAGGAAGACTCCCAGGTTGTTGGCGCTGTCCGCGGTGCGCGGATTGTCGTTGCCCAGCTCGCGGCGCCGCGTCTCGAGCGCCTGGCGGAAGACGACCTCGGCCTCCTCGAAGCGGCCGGTCTGGACCAGCAGGATGCCGAGCTCCGACAGGATCTCGGTCACCGCCGGGTCGTCGTCGCCGCGCGCCTTGCGCATGATCTCGAGCGCCCGGCGGTAGAGCTGCTCGGCGGACTCGTAGGCCTCGGTCTTGTCGTACGACACCTGGGCCAGGTGCACCAGGCTCTGGGCGACCAGCGGGTGCTCGTCGCCGAACAGCTTCTGGCGGGTCGCCAGCGAGCGGCGCAGCAGCCGCTCCGCCTCCTCGTAGTTGCCGCGCGCGCGCAGCAGGACCCCGAGGCTGTCCTCGCTCTGGGCGACCAGCGCGTCGCCCTCGCCGAGGTGCTCGAGGCGCAGCTCGAGGGCGCGCCGCAGCGACGCCTCCGACCAATCGAACAGCCCGAGGGTGTTGTAGACGTTGCCGATCGCCTCCATCAGGCTTGCCTGGATGATCGGTTGACCGGCGAGCTCGGTATCGATCCGGCGCCGGCCGCGATCGAGGATCTCGCGCGCCGTGATCTCTTCGCTGCCGGTCCGCTCCGGATCCGAGAAGCTGAAGATCTCCTGCAGGAACGCGACCACCTCTTCGGCGCGATCGCGCTCGTGCTGCGCCTGATCGCGCTCCAACGCTAGCCGGCGGGCCTGCACCGTCATGTTGACGGCGAACCCGACCAGCAGCGCGATGAAGGCGGCGCAGACGGCGATCGCGATCCGGTTGCGCTTGACGAACTTGCTCGCCCGGTAGCCGAGGCTGTCCTTGTGGGCGAACACCGGCAGCCCCTCCATGTGCCGGCGGATGTCCTCGGACAGCATCTCGGCCGACGCGTAGCGCCGCTGAGGCTCCTTGCGCAGCGCCATCATCGCGATGTTGTCGAGGTCGCCGGTCAGCCGGCGGCGCAGCTGCGCGGGCTGGATCCTGGGGGGTTCCTGGACGGCGGGGCCCGGCGACAGGTCGGTCGAGACCGTCTCCACCTTCGACATCCGGCTGACGACCGTGCTCGGCCGCTGCGGCTCCTCTTCGAGGATCGCGCGCTCCATCTCCCGCGGCGACTTCTGCAGCTCGAACGGCAGCCGGCCGGTCAACAGCTTGTAGAGCAGCACGCCCAGCGAGTAGATGTCGGTGGCGGTCGTGATGTGGCGGCCGCGGATCTGCTCGGGGCTGGCGTACGACGGGGTCATCGGCCGGATGCGGGTGGCGGTGAACTCGACCGGGGCGGCGAACGCCTCCGGCTTGAGCAGCTTGGCGATGCCGAAATCGAGCAGCTTCGGCATCCCGTCGTCGGTGACCAGGATGTTGCTGGCCTTGATGTCGCGGTGGACGACGAGGTTCTGATGCGCGTACTGCACCGCCGCGCAGACGGTGCGGAAGAGCTCCAGGCGCTCGACGATCGACAGCCGGTTGCGGTCGCAGTACTCGTCGATCTGGACCCCCTCGATGTAGTCCATGACGAAGTAGGGCAGGCCGCTCTCGGTGGTGCCGCCGTCGAGCAGCTTGGCGATGTTGGTGTGGTCGAGGCTGGCCAGAATCTGGCGCTCGGTGCGAAAGCGGCGTCGCAGGTCGTCGCGATCGAGATCGCGCGGGATGACCTTGAGCGCCACCAGCTTCTGATACTCGTCGTCGTCGCGGACCGCCAGGTAGACCCGGCTCATGCCGCCTTCGCCCAGCTTCTTGAGCAGCCGGTAGGGTCCGATCTTGCGGCTCTTGTAGTCGTCCTTCTGCTCGCGAATGAGCTGGCTGATGCCCCCTTCGACGACCGGCTCCTCGAGGAACGAGCCGGAGCTCTCGTGGGCGCTCAACAGGGCCTCGAGCTCACCGCGCAGGGTCGCGTCGCCGCCGCTCGCCTCGGCGATGAAGGCGGAGCGCGCGCCTTCCGGCAGCTCGAGCGCCTGCTGAAAGACCTCCTCCAACCGCCGCCACAGATCAGGCTCCACTATCTCCTCCGCTGGCAAGATACCGATAGAGCCACGCTTTGGCGAGACTGAACTTGCGGGTGACGGTCGGCACCGAGACGCCCATCAGCTCGCCGATCTCCTCCGACTTGAAGCCACCGAAGTAGCGCAGCTCCACGATCCGGGCCAGCTCCTTGTCGACCTCGGCCAGGGCCAGGAGCGCCTCGTCTACCGCGACCACGTCGGCGGCGCGCTCCCTGGAGACCTCCGGAGCGTCGTCGAGGGAGACCCGCCGTACCTGCCCGCCGTGCTTCTCGTAACCCTTGCGCCGCGCGTGGTCCACCAGGATCCGGCGCATCATCTGTGCGGCCAGGGCGAAGAACTGAAGGCTGTTCTGCCACTGGACCCGTTTCTGGTCGATCAGCCGGATGTAGGCCTCGTGGACGAGCGCCGTCGTCTGCAGGGTATGGTCGCCGCGCTCGCGCCGCAGGTAGCGCGCCGCCAGCCGGTGCAGCTCGTCGTAGACGACCGGCATCAGCTCGCCGAACGCCTCCTGATCGCCGGCGCTCCAGTCGACGAGAAGCTGAGTCAGATCACGCGAGTTGTCTGACATTGCCGCCTTCGCGAGTTTCGGACCGCCCCTGTTGAGCCAGCCGTTCCGCCCCAGCGGAGCGCTCGCTACCTACCCGAATGGGCAGTATAGCCCACCCGAAAGCGGAATGCTGGCAGCGCTCAGTCGTAGATCGCCCGCAGAGCCGCCTCGGCGTCCGAGAACTTGAACTCGAAGCCGGCTTCCTTTAGCTTCCGGGGAACGGCCCGCTGGCCATCGAGAACCAGGGTGGACATCTCGCCCAGGGCGAGGCGCAGGGCGAACGCCGGCGCCGGCATGAAGCTCGGCCGGCCGAGGGCCCGGCCCAGGCCCCGGCTGAACTCGCGGTTGGTCACCGGGTTGGGGGCGGTGAGGTTGAAGGGCCCGGAAGCGGCGTCGTTCTCGATCAGGAAGCGCAGGGCCGAGACCTCGTCGTCGAGGTGGATCCAGGGCAGCCACTGCTCACCGTCGCCGGCCGGCCCGCCGGCGAACAGCTTGAACGGCAGCGCCATCCTCGGCAGCGCGCCACCCGCGGCGGTCAGCACGACGCCGGTGCGGGCGACCGCCCTGCGCACGCCGGCCTCGACGACCGCCGCCGACGCCGCTTCCCACTCCTGGCAGGTGCGGCCGAGAAAGTCGTCGCCCGGTGGCGACTCCTCGTCCAGCACCTCGTCGCCGCGGGCACCGTAGTAGCCGACCGCCGACCCCTGGACCAGGACGCGCGGCGCGCCGGCGACCGCGAGGGCGTCGGCGATCGCGCGACTCGAGCGCACGCGGCTGTCGCGGATCAGGCGCTTGCGCTCGTCGGTCCAGCGCCCGTCGCCGATGCTGGCGCCGGCCAGCTGGACCACCGCGTCGGCGCCGGCGAGCGCGGGCGCGAGCGCCGCCGCGCTCTCGGCGTCCCACTCGACGGCCTCCGCCCCGGCCGGCAGGCCTTCGACGCGCGTCGGATCGCGGCTCAGGATCCGCACCTGATGGCCCTTGCCGATCAAGTCCGAGGTCAACGCCCGACCGATCAGACCCGAGCCGCCGCTGATGACCACCCTCATCTCAGCCCCAGTATACGTAGTTCGACCGCATCTTCACTCACCCTCGATTCCTCTCCGCCCGGCTCAGACCGCGGCCAGCTCGTCTTCGAGCCGCTGGCGCTCGTGGAGCTCGGCGTAGAGCCCGTCGCGGGCCACCAGGTCGTCGTGGGTGCCCACGGCGGCGATCCGCCCGCGCTCGAGCACCACGATCCGATCGGCGTTGCGGACGGTCGAGATCCGATGCGACACCAGCAGCACGGTCCTGGTTTCGAGGACCGCCCGCAGGTTGCGCAGGATGAGCTCCTCGGTGTGGGTGTCGACGGCCGAGAAGCAGTCGTCGAGCAGCAGGACGGGCGGCTCGGCGAGCAGCGCCCGGGCGAGCGCCAGGCGCTGCCTCTGACCCCCCGAGAGGGTGATGCCGCGCTCCCCGATCAGCGTGTCGAGACCGGCGGGAAAATCGGCCAGATCGCGATCCAGACCCGCCAACGCGACCGCCCGGGCGATCTCCGCCTCGCCGGCGCCGTCCCTGGCGATCGCCACGTTCGCCCGCAGCGAGGCCGAGAAGAGGAAGGCCTCCTGGGGCACGACGCCGACCGCGGCCCGCAGATCGGCCAGCCGCACGCGGCGTACGTCGACGCCGTTGACGAACAGCGTCCCTTCGGGCGGGTTCATCAGGCGCGCTACCAGCGACAGCAGCGTGCTCTTGCCGGCGCCGGTGCGCCCGATGATGGCGACCGTCTCGCCGGCCTCGACCCGCAGGTCGATGCCCGCGAGAGCGGGCCGCTCGGCGCCGGGATAGGTGAAGTGCAGCGCGCGCAGCTGGATCGCGCCACCGGCGTGCGGCAGCGGCTCGAGCGGCTCTTCGTCGCGCACCTCGGGCTCGAGCTCGATGACCTCGAGCAGCCGCTTCAGCGAGGCGGTTCCCTGCTGGACGAGGTTGATCACCCAGCCGATCGCGACCATCGGCCAGATCAGCTTGCCGAGGAAGAAGTTGAACGCCACGAAGTCGCCGACGCTGAGCGCGCCGCGCGTGGCCAGGATGCCGCCGTAGCCGAGCACGGCGACGAAGCCGACGCCGACCAGGAGCTGGATCAGCGGCCGGGAGGCGGCGCTCCAGCGGGCCAGCCTACGGTTGCGCTCGACGTACTCGCGGTTGAGCGCGGCAAACTCGGCCTCCTGGGCCGCCTCGCGGGCATAGGCCCGAACCACCCGCACGCCGGCGAGGTTCTCCTGCGCCCTGGTCGAGAGCTCGGCGAACTGCGCCTGCACCCGCGCGAACAGCAGGTGCACTCGCTGGCCGATGATCTTGGTGGCCAGCGCCACCAGCGGCATCGTGGCGAGGGCGACCAGCGTCAAGGGTACGTGAATGCGCAGCATGAACAAGAGCGCCCCGAGGCCGGTGAACAGGGTGTTGGCGCTGTACATGATCGCCGGACCGCAGATCATCCGCACCGCTTGCAGGTCGTTGGTCGCCCGGGCCATCAGGTCGCCCACGCGGCTGCGCTGGAAGAAGCCCATGGGTTGGCGCGTGAGGCTGCGGAAGTAGTCGTTGCGGAAGTCGAACTCGATGTCGCGGCTGACCGCCACCAGGACGATTCGCTGCACGAAGGTGAGCACGCCTTGGACCAGGGTGATGCCGACGAGCAGCAGCGCGTAGCGAGCCAGGCTCCCGGCCGACGCCTCGCTGACGAAGGAGTCGACCGCGGCGCCGATCACCAGCGGCGCCGCCAGGCCGAACACCGCCGAGCCGAGGATGGCCAGCAGCCCGAGGGCGAGGCGCCCCCGATGCGGGCGGAGCAGCGGCCAGAGGCGGGCCAGGTCGGTCATCGGATCGCCCCCCTCTCCCTCCCCGCCCGCCTGGTACCCGAATCCCTCTCCCGCCCTCGCGGGGGGAGAGGGACGCCCCCGCCCGGCGCGCGTGATCTCGAGGGTCTGCTCATGGGCTCGGAGGTAATGCTGACGGATGCCCTACTCGCGGGGGCTGGTGGCGGCGACGATGACGCCGACGCCGGCCGGGTGCAGCAGCGGGCCGGCGGGGCGGCGGCGGGCCTCGAGGCGCAGGATCGGCATGCCGGTGGCGACGAACTTCGCTTCGTAGTTGGTGCGCGGCCCGTCCGGCCACGGCGCTCCGAGCTCGTCGACCTCGAGCCCGGTGTGGGACTCGAGCACCGCGGCCACCTGGCGGCCGTACTCGACGTGGTCGGTGGCGAAATAGAGCCGCCCCGCCGGCGCCAGCAGGCCGACCAGCAGGTCGACCGACTCGACGTCGAACAGCCGCCGCTTGCTGTGGCGGCTCTTGGGCCACGGGTCGGGGTGGTAGATGTGGAGGGCGCGCGCGAAGCCGGCCGGCAGCACGGCGCTGATCAGATAGAGCGCCTCACCGCGGATCAACACGAGATTGCGCAGCCCGCGCTTGCGCGCGCGGTCGCGCGCCAGCCGGTAGTACTTGGAGACGATCTCGATCCCGAGCAGGCCCGTGCTCGCCGACTCGTCGGCCGCCCGGCGCAGCAGATAGGCGCCCTTGCCGAAGCCGAGCTCGACCTCCCAGGCGGAGCGCCCGGGGACCAGGCGGTCGAGATCGAGCGGCAGCTCGAGCTCGCTCAGCGACCACTCGTGCTCCGCCACGGCGATGCGAACCGGGATCATCAGAGCAGCTCGTCGCTACCCCGCCGCCGCAGCTCCTCGGTGAGCTTCCGCACCTCCTCGGCCCGGCGCTTGGGCACTACCAGCACGCTGTCGCCGGTCTTGACGACCACCAGATCGCTGACCCCGATCGCCGCCACCGTGCCCTGATCGGCGTAGAGCAGGTTGTCGTGGGCGTCGAGGGCCAGCGCGCTGCCGCGGATCGCGTTGCCCGCCTCGTCCCGCGGCAAGATCTCGGCCAGCGCCGCCCAGCCGCCCAGATCGCTCCATTCGCAGTCGAGTGGCAGGGTGACCAGGTCGTCCAGCTTCTCCATGACGCCGAAGTCGATCGAGATTCGGGGCAGCCTCGCGTAGAGCTCGTCGACCGCCGACGGGTCGGCGCAGCGCTCGATCTCCTCGAGCCCGGCGACCAGCTCGGGCTGCCGGCGGGCGAGCTCCCCGAGCAGTACCGAAGCGAGAAAGACGAAGATCCCGGCGTTCCAGTGGTAGTCGCCGCTGTCGAAGAAGCGGCGCGCGGTCTCGGCGTCGGGCTTCTCGGTGAAGCGCCGCACCCGCCTGAGCCCGATCCGCTCGTCCAGCCGCTCGCCCAGCTCGAGGTAGCCGTAGCCCGGCTCGGCCCACCGCGGCACGACGCCGAGCGCGACCACGGAGCCGTTGGCTGCCACCGCTCGGGCCCGCTCGAGCGCTCGGCGGAACGCGTCGGGCAGCCCCATCCGGTGATCGGCGGGCAGGACCACGACCACGTCGTCGCCACCGGCGGCCACGATCTGCCGAACCGACCAGCCGATCGCCGC